>NZ_JAUBTU010000025.1:0-84540 GCF_036705085.1 Microcoleus sp. B6-A1 | reverse complement strand
GGGACGCCCATCCCACAAACTTGTGGAAGTTATTTAATTCTCATTCCTAAGTGCGTCTTGGAAGCTCTGAAAGGCGAAACGAGAAACCGGGTTTCTTAGGCAGGGTAAAAGCGTCCTAATTTACAAAAATTATCAAATTAAGTATCCATGCGGTACTCTCAAATCAGCCGCGAGTTAAGTTAGACTGAATTGTCAGTGCGTGAATTATTCACAGGTTAGCATCTATGCAGCTCAAACCTCTAAATCAGCCTTCACAAGAACTCTCTACCTCTTGCGAGCATCACATCAAAGAGAGCCAGCCACTAAAGCCCAATTATTTCGCTCACATAGCCCGTTCCTTGGGCAACCTCAGTATTCGCGACAAAATCAGCAGTGGGTACGCATTGGCTCTTTGTGTTGCGATTGGGGGAACGACTGTCGGGATGTTGGTGGGCACTCATTACTATCGCAGAACTAACAATCAAGTACACATCGATCGAGAAAGTCAGCTTTTAAATAAGTTGCAGGTGGCTTTACTGCGAACGCAAAACACCCAAGAGGGGCTGATTAACTGGCTCGACAAGCCCAAAATTTTTGACACCAAATACCAACAGCTACAAAATAATATTTACAGTTTGAAGGTTTTGCTATCTGAAGTCAAAAAATCTAAATACATGGAAGACATAGAAGGCATAGAAAAATTTAAAAAAACTTGCGATTCGCTATTGTCTAATTATCTTTTTCGATTAGAAATAGTTAATAAAAAAATCAGTAAATTGCCAAATAACCCCGCTCAACAACGTGTAAAACGTAAGTTGCTGTCGAATTTAGATCGAGATAAAATAGGGTTGGAACTAGATAGGGCTGTCAATGATATAGCAGCAATTATCGATCGCGCCCAACAACAAGAAGATGCAGGGCGGGAGGATCTGCTGCGAGCCCAGGCGCTGCGGGTGCAAATAATTTTGGGTAGCATGGTACTGTCGATCGTCGTTGCAGCAGTGCTGGCGGGCTTCACCAGTCGGGCGATCGCCAAACCCCTCGCCGCTGTAACTAAAATTGCTCAGCGAGTCACTGAAGAATCTAATTTTCAGTTGCAAGTACCAGTTACCAGCACCGATGAAGTGGGAGTATTAGCAGCTTCGCTGAATCAACTGATTCAGAAAGTAAATCAGTTGCTTCAAGAATTGAAATCTGAACAAGAAAGCCAGATACTTCAAAATGAGAAAATGGCAACTTTGGGGCGGATGTTAGCCGGTGTTGCTCACGAAGTTAACAACCCAATCAATTTTATCTATGCCAATATAGACCCAGCCAGAAATTATGTTGAAGATATTTTAGATTTGCTCAAAACTTACGAAACAGAAATTGCCAACCCGCCTGCGGCAGTGATCGAGAAAGGCGAAGAAATAGACATCGATTTTCTCAAAGAAGATTTGATCAAAATATTTGACTCGATGCAAGTAGGATCTGAAAGAGCAAAAGCTATTATCTTAAGTTTGAAAGATTTTTCTCGCCTCGATGAGGCAGCCCCTCATCCCGTCGATTTGCACGCCTGCATAGACAGCAGTTTGCTGATTCTCAACAGCCGCATCAAACAGGGCATTGAAGTGGTGCGAAATTACGGGAATATTCCGACTGTGGAAGGCTATATGGGTTTGCTTTACCAGGTGTTTGTGAACCTTCTGAACAATGCACTAGATGCTGTGGAAGAGAAAGCAAAAATTGAGAAAACCAGCTCTGAGGATGCGAAAAAACAATCGGCTTCGGACTCAAGCCAACAGAAAACACCGAGTTTTTCGCCGAGAATTGTGATTGCGACAGAATACTTGGACGACGACTCAGTGGTAGTGCGAATTTCTGATAACGGTACGGGAATAGCACCAGAGAGCCAAGAAAAAATGTTTGAAACATTCTTTACTACTAAACCCAGAGGTGTAGGTACTGGTTTGGGATTGGCAATTGGTCGCGAAATTATCGTTAATAAACACGGGGGGACAATTAACTTTTGGTCTGAGGTGGGAACGGGGACGGAATTTTCGATCGCCCTGCCGATTAAGCATGAGGATTTGATGCAAAATACGCAGGTAAAACCTCCAATTTCTCGCGATTATAATTCGCTCTGCAACGGGAACGCCAACCAAGTCCGAGGATAGAGGAACTGTAAAAACTTAAAAATTCTCAGTTTTTATATCAGTTTCAAAAAAGAAGATCACTCTCAGCCCGCAATCTAAACTCTGATGTCATAATTCATGCCAAATCAAAAATCTCACATCAAAAATCTAAAATTGTATGAGATTGCTTACTGACCGAAAGCATCAAGGATACCCGCCACGTGATTCATTCCAACGCGCAGACTCAGGGCCCAGAAATAAAAAACCTGTATCCGATAAAGGAGCCCCCGAATTTATCTCGCGCAAGTCAATGCTTCAATTCTAAAATCTAAAATCTAAAATCTAAAATCTAAAATCTAAAATCGATTGACTGGCTGTCGCTACCCCACTAAATGAGTGACAATACCCAAATCACAACTATTTTCCGTAATCTTGAAAAACAGGAGTTGCTATAATTTAAAGTTGAGAAACAACTGTACGGAGCGAAAATTATGGGACTATTTGACCAAATTTTGAGCGCGATCGACAATCCCAACCAACAAGCAAATCCCAATCAGTTGGGCAACATTATCGGTGCGGTAGAGCAGTTGAGCGGCAACCAGGGCGTCGATGCGGGTACGACTCAGCTAGCAATGTCAGTTTTGGGCGGATACGTGCGATCGGCATTGCAAAACGTGCGATCGCAGTCAGGAGACGCACAAGCTCAACAACTTGTCAACCAATTTAGCGGTACAAATCCCAATCCCCAAGCGGTACAGAGTTTGTTCGGAGTCGGCCAACTGACGCAGATAGTGAACGATATCGCCCACAGAACCGGTTTGAATAACGCCACAGTGCAGGCGATGATACCTGTTTTGGTGCCGCTCATACTGAATTTGCTACAAACCGGCGGCAACGCCCAAAATCCAGCCCAAGGCAGCAATCCCGTTTTGAATACGTTTTTAGATGCAGATGGAGACGGCGACGTAGATATTACTGACGCCATGTCGATGGCAGGCCGCTTTTTGAATCAGCGCCCTTAATTTGGGATTTTGAAACCGCAGATATCAGCGGATAGACACAGATAGGATTTTATCTGCGTTCATCTGCGTTTGTCTGCCTTCATCTGCGGTTACAAAAACTCCTACTTTAACCCAAACCTAAATCAGTCACAGCACCGATACTGCTAGAAGAAACCAACTTAGCATATTTAGCCAAAACACCCCTAGTATAGCGAGGTTGAGGAGGCTGCCAAAGAGCGCGCCGCTGCTCCAATTCTGCATCAGAAACATTGAGCTGCAACAAGCGATTTTGAGCATCAATCGTAATCGAATCGCCCTCTTTTACCAAAGCAATTGTCCCGCCAACTTGTGCTTCGGGTGCAACGTGACCGACAACCATGCCGTAAGTTCCGCCAGAGAAGCGGCCGTCAGTAATTAACCCGACAGAATCGCCTAAACCAGCGCCAATAATTGCCGAAGTTGGTGCTAACATTTCGCGCATTCCCGGCCCGCCTTTGGGCCCTTCGTAGCGGATGATAATCACATCTCCGGCTTGAATTTTGCCCGCTAAAATTGCATCCAAACAATCTTCTTCAGATTCAAATACGCGCGCTGGGCCGGTAATTTGCGGTTTTTTAACGCCAGTAATTTTAGCAACGGCTCCTTCTGTTGCCAGATTTCCCCTGAGAATTGCTAAATGTCCTTGGGCGTAAAGCGGGTTGTTCCAAGGGCGGATGACATCTTGGTCGGTGCGGGGTTCGGCTGGAATATCTGCTAACACTTCGGCAACAGTTTGACCGGTAATTGTCAGCGCGTCTCCGTGCAGCAAACCCTTTTCTAGCAGCATTTTCATTACTTGAGGAATGCCGCCGGCTTTGTGCAAATCGGTTGCTACGTATTTGCCGCTGGGTTTGAGGTCGCACAGCACTGGTACTTTTGCTCGAATAGTTTCAAAATCGTCGAGGGAAAGTTCAACGCCGATCGCATTGGAAATGGCTAATAAATGCAGCACAGCGTTGGTTGAACCGCCGACTGCCATGATGACCGCGATCGCATTTTCAAAGGCCTTGCGTGTCAAAATTTGGCTCGGTAACAACTGTTTGCGGACAGCTTCCACCAGCACTTTTGCTGATTCGGCAGCGCTGTCAGCTTTTTCGGCATCCTCAGCAGCCATTGTCGAAGAATAAGGCAAACTCATGCCCATCACTTCAAAAGCGCTAGACATCGTATTTGCTGTGAACATTCCGCCACAGGATCCCGCACCCGGACAAGCTTTTTGTTCGACTGCATTGAGTTCTGTTTGGTCAATTTTGCCCGCGCTGAATTGACCGACTGCTTCAAAAGCGCTGACAACGGTTAAATCCTGTCCGTTGTGGTGTCCTGGTTTGATCGTGCCGCCGTAAACAAAAATAGCAGGAATGTTCATGCGGGCGATCGCAATCATCGCCCCCGGCATATTTTTATCGCAACCGCCGACAGCCAGCACCCCGTCCATACTTTGGCCGTTGCAAACAGTTTCGATGGAATCAGCAATCACATCTCTCGACACCAGAGAATATTTCATCCCTTGAGTTCCCATCGAGATCCCGTCACTGATAGTAATCGTACCGAACATCTGTGGCATCGCCCCAGCTTCCCTTGCACCCGCAATAGCCCGCAAAGCGAGCTCGTTCAATCCCATATTGCAGGGCGTAATCGTGCTGTACCCGTTGGCAATCCCCACAATCGGCTTAGTGAAATCGTCGTCACCAAAACCGACTGCCCGCAGCATTGCTCGGTTGGGCGCGCGCTGCACGCCTCCAGTCACAGCTTGGCTTCTCAAATTTTCAGGCATTTTAAAATTTCCTTTCTCTGTTGTCTGTTGTCTGTTTTTCTTTGCTGCTGGCTGTTGACTGCCCAGTGCCGAGAGTTTTACGCTATTTTTAATTTTCTCAGAAGCGTTGATATTTTTGACACTCCCCACGGCCGGGGCCGGGGGATTCTTCAAGACGAACTTGAAAGGGACAGGCAAAAGTCCCCCTAGACGCTCAAAACAACTACCAGCACCAGCGGTGTTGCAATTGCGCTTACTTTCAAATTTTTTTCGCTTTCTGAGTCCACCACAAAAGCCAGATAGGTACGCTCCTCACTCTGCCATTATTTGCCCTTTAAGTATTCCGCATCAAAGGCGGATATCTCCGTTGCCGGGATTCCTCCGTACTAGAATGATTCCTCACGTAGATGGTTGTTCTTACTTGCTACTCAAACTATATCAAATACTGAAGGCGGTTGAAACCGCTACCGACTTATCCCCACGGCCGGGGCCGGGGGCCCGGCGGGCTCGTTCTTCGGTCAGGCCTTTTAACAAGCAGTGGCACAGCAGTGCCCGGAAAGCAATGCAAAAATTCTACAGATACTACAGCGTGCAGAGTGAATACCGTGGTTATCTGGGATGATGTGGTAACACCCATCACTCTAACGTTTAAAAAAAATTGCGAGGCGAATGACATGGAGGCCGATCGAATTCTGAGGCAATATGCGGCCGGAGAAAGAAATTTTCGAGAAATTAACCTCGCCGGGACCGACTTAAAAGGGGTAAACCTCAGCGAGGCTAACTTTACCAGAGCGAATTTCCAAGACGCAAACCTCAAAGGCGCTAACCTGACGGGAGCGAACTTGCGCGAGGTGAAATTGGCAGGGGTGGACATGACAGAAGCCAACCTCAGCGAAGCAAATCTCATCGGTACCGATTTGAGCCGTGCCAATCTCAGCGGGGCTAACCTGATGGGAGCCAACCTGCGCGGCTCAATGGCCAGAGAAGTCAACATGACCAAGGCTAATTTGACCGAAGCTAATTTGACCGAAGCCAACTTTACCGAAGCGAATTTGTTTGCGGCCAACTTAACCGACGCTAGCATGATTCGCATTAATTTGATGAAGGCAAATTTGAGTTGGTCAACTCTCAAAGCGGTAAACCTGACAAATGCCATCCTCAGCGAGTCGCTTTTAGAAAGAGCTAATCTGACTCAGGCAATTCTCAGCGGGGCGATGGTGAGCGGGGCCAACCTGACTGGTGCAGACTTGCGCCAAGTAACGATGGTTGGAGCTAATCTCACGGACGCTAATCTGAGCAATGCTAATTTGAGAGTTGCTAATGTGAGTTGGTCAACGCTGGCAAGAGCTAATTTGAGCGGTGCTAATTTGTACCGTGCCAAGCTGTGCTGGTCTAATTTTAGCGGGGCGGTTTTGGTGGAAGCGGTTTTGATTGATGCTAATCTCAATCGAACTAACTTCCGGGATGCAGATTTGAGGCGGGCAATTATGCCGGATGGCACGACTAATGATTCTTAAAATTTGATTGTTGACTGTTGACTGTTGATTGTTGACTGTTGATTGTTGACTACTGACTACTGACTACTGACTAATGACTACTGACTAATGACTACTGACTAATGACTACTGACTACTGACTAATGACTAATGACTAATGAGTATCAGTGAATTATTGATGTTGGGTGCGGCGGGAATTTTTGCGGGCATTCTAGCTGGATTTTTGGGTATCGGCGGCGGTACGGTGCTGGTGCCTTTGTTGGTGGCTCTCAATTACGCTCCGGTGCAAGCGGTTGCTACTAGCGGTTTGTCGATCGTGATTACAGCTATTTCTGGCAGCATCCAGAATTGGCGCATGGGCTACCTCAACTTGAGCCAAGTCGCAGGCATCGGATTTCCAGCCGTCATCACAGCACAAATCGGTGCTTATTTGGCGGGGATATTTCCGCCTTACTTGCTGTTGCTTACTTTTGGGTTGTTGCTGTGGCTGAATATTTATTTGATTGAAGTTCGCAAGCACCTGACAGCTAAGAAGAAAGCGGAACTAGAACAAGGGGAACTGGGAGGACAAGCGGGACAAGGAGAAAATGCTCAATTACCAATTACCAATCACGAATTACCCAATAATTCAAATATTTTATTCCATCCAACTTTTGCTAAAATTGCTACCGGCAGTGCGGCGGGTTTATTAGCGGGTTTGTTCGGCGTAGGCGGCGGCGTAATTATGGTTCCCCTGCAAATTTTGCTGTTAGGAGAAAGCATTAAAACCGCAATTCAAACCAGCTTGGGCGTCATCGTCATCACGGCAATTTCGGCGACGGCGGGACACGCGGCGCGCGGGAATGTTTTGTGGGTTGTGGGGTTAATTCTTGGCGGCGGCGGTTTGTTGGGCGCGCAGGTGAGCACGCGGTTTTTGCCGAGATTGCCCGATCGTATAGTTAGTTTAGCTTTTCGATCGCTCTTGGCAATCTTATCGATTTATGTTTTCTGGCAAGCTTGGCAAAAATTTATTAACGGGTAATTGGTAATTGAGGCAGAGCCTCCGGGTATGTATTCCCAGGCAGAGCCTGGGAACAAGGTTAAGGCTACAATGACAGTTGACAGTTGAAGTTGACAGTTGACAGTTGACAGTTGACTACTAACTAATTACTACTGACTACTGACTACTGACTACTGACTACTGACTAAGTTTCTTCACGGCGCGAGTCAGACGCTGTAAATAAGGCTTGACAATTTCTTGATTTTGTCGCTGCAATTCGGAAACTTGCTGCTGCAAATGCTGAATCTCGGTTTGCAGCATCCCTGTGTCTATTGTGGGTCGATCGAGCAAGTCCTGCAATTGCTTTAGAGAACCTTGGATTGTATCCAAGTCTACTTCGTTCGATCGCTCCTGCAACTGAGCCGTAATAGTTTTAACTTCAGTTAACTTTTCGCCCATCAATAAAAATCGGACGTTGACATTTTCCCAATCATGCTCTCTCAGGGCGCTAGTTTCCAAAATGCGGACTTTCTGCTGCAAATCCGACAGTTGCGTGTTGAAATCCTGAGAATCTGCAGGCAGCGCCTGGGCTTGGCGTTCGAGGGAGGCTACGGCAGCTTGTACCTCGGCAATGACGCCGGATTCCAAGCCGAGGAGTTTTTGCTGCAAGTCGGAGACGGCGGTGTAGAGTTCCGCAGGTTCTCCAGGTAGTATCTGAACTTGCTGCGAGCGACGTTCTGCTGCGGCCTGTACGTCCGTAATCGCAGAATTTGCCTTTTGTTGCATTTGTTGCTCGAAACGCTGGCGATTGGCGAGATTTAGCGAGAGTGCTGCAGTTAAGGGGGCGGCAGCGTAGAGAATTTGGCCCGACAATACAGCAGCAATCGTGCCCATCGCTGAACCAGCAACAGAGGCGTATTCTGCCAATTCTAGCCAGTCCGGCTGGTTCGGGGCACTTCTGGAAGCTGGGAATGATGCTTTTTCAATCTTCTGCATAGCCTTTTAGTCGTAGTCGGATAGATGGCGATACCGACATGATAAAAGCGATCGGCAAATAAATCAGGCCTATTTGTCAAAATTTCGGGATTGTGGTATTTTCATTGACCGAAAGCATCCAGGATACAAGCCGCCGGATTCATCCGTCCAGAAATAAAAAACCTGTATCCGATGAAACTTGCCCCCAGAATTTATCCGTAGGGTCAATGCTTCAATCCTTTAATCTAAAATCTAAAATCTAAAATCTAAAATCGATTGACCTCGTGCCGAATACGTTCTGCGTTTAAAACGCTCAGTCTCAGGTAAAATTCAGGATTAAGTCGATCGCTCAACAGTTAACCAATAACCATTCACCGCCGTCTGTCAGGAGTATACAGAAAATGGGTCTTAAGATTATTGAAAGCTACGATAGCAGTTTTGTCCTCGAACCCGATACTAAAACTGCACTGTTCGGTTTATTAACCGGTGAAAGCTTTGTCAAACAAATAGCGCTACAATTGCAATGCTCGCGCATTGAGTTTGCCGAGTTACTTTTCCAGCCAGTCCCTTACAGCAGCGAGACGCCGAAGGGAATGCCTGCGGAATTTGAAAAGTATCATCAATCGAGCGATTTTGCGATCGTCAACGTCCCGCCTAATTTCATGTTCCAAGCCAAAATATTTAAACCCAGCCGCCTCTGTGCCATTTATCGAGTTTTTAAGACTGAGGTAAAGGCTGGTTAATCTGTGGTTTAATCTAAAATCTAAAATCTAAAATCTAAAATCTAAAATCGGATGACAGAAGACATTCAATCTCTCGCCAGCTTAGAATTCATTCCCTACATAGACTCCGAGGGAAAATTGCCCGATTTTGTCCAGGGAAAAATTGGCGTTTACGCGATTTTTGACAGCGAGAAAGTGCTGCAATTTGTAGGCTATTCTCGCGACATTTACCTCAGCCTCAAACAGCATTTGGTACGCCAAACCCAGTATTGCTACTGGCTGAAAGTCCAAACTATTGACAAGCCCAGCCGCACTATTCTAGAAAGCATCCGATCAAGTTGGATTGCCGAAAACGGTTCCCAACCCCAGGGTAACGGTGCTGATGCTGCCAAGTGGAATGATCCCATCGACACCAAAACTGTGATGACTGCCCAAGAAACGGCAAATTATGAAGGTATCTTCGCCGATGAAATTGCCAAAGATAAATTGTTAAAAAATGTCGCACGGCGCGTGGAAAATGAAATTTTCGCGCTGCTGAAAGCTCGCGGCGTAACTGAAGAAATCCGGTTTAATCCCAAGCTGAAAACTAGCGGATTGCTGGATTTAAAGTAAATACCATAGTCCTTACTATGAACCGTAGGGAAATGCCCTTGCTCTGTCCATAATTTCCGTGCGGGACAAGGCATTGCCGTTTCCATAATCTCCGCGCCGGACACGGCAATGCAGTCTCCCTACAGATGCTCGGCTACAATGTCTCTGATATATCATCTCCGTCTGTTAACATTTTAACAGTTAAAATTTAACAGATATCGGAATCTGCACAATTAACTTGGTTCCTCGACCCGGAGCAGAAATACAACTGATTTGACCTCGATGTTTTTCCACTACAATATCGTGACTGATTGCCAACCCTAATCCAGTACCGCGGCCTACAGGCTTCGTAGTAAAAAATGGGTCAAATATCTGGTGGCGCACTTCCTCACTCATCCCACAACCGTTATCGGCAATGTGAATAACAACGGATTTATAGTTGTGAGTGGCTAATTTTGAATCTTGATTGTGCAGGGCCGATTCTGACTCACAACTTACGGAAGTGCTGATGGTAATTTTTCGGGGAGACGGTTGATTTTCCAGGGCATCAATAGCATTAGTTAACAGGTTCATGAACACCTGATTTAACTCACTGGCGTAACAGGTGACTCTGGGCAGTGGGCTGTAGTTTTTAATAACCTCTATCTCACCAGCTTTGTTTGTTCCCTTTAGCCGATGTTGCAAAATAACTAAAGTATTGTCAATGCCTTCATGAATATCGACTCGCTTGTACTTTTGTTCGCCAAGGCGGGTGAAGTTCCGCAAAGACATCACAATTTCGCTAATCCGAGAAGCACCCTCTGTCATCGACTTCAGCAGTTTTGGATAATCCTCTGCGATGAATTCGGGTTGAACCTCATCTAATTCGCTGATAATTTCTGCAACGGGGTGCGGGTAGTAATGTCGGTACAATTCGAGGAGGCGAAGCAAATCTCGTGCATAGTCCGCCGCTAGAGCAATATTACCGTAGATAAAGCTGACGGGATTGTTGATTTCGTGAGCAATTCCTGCCGCTAGCTGACCTAAAGAAGCCATTTTTTCCTTCTGTATTAACTGAGCTTGAGTTTTCTTTAGTTCAGTTACGCTTTGTTCGAGTTGCTTGGCATAGGATTGTGTTTGCTGGAACAACTGGCGCTGCACGAGTTGATTTGAGACGCGGGCGATAACTTCTTGTTCGTGAAATGGTTTTGTGATATAATCTATACCACCAACTTCAAAGGCTTTGATTTTATCTAATACTTCATTCAAAGCACTGATAAAAATAATTGGAATGTCCTTGGTTGTGGGAGAAGCTTTCAATGCTTGGCAGACTTTGTAGCCGTCCATACCGGGCATCATGATGTCGAGCAAAATCAAGTCAGGAGGAGTTAATTCGATCGACCGCAGCGCTAGTTTGCCGTCGGGTGCGGTGCGTGTTTTGTACCCTTGCTGCGAGAGTATTTGAGCTAAAAGTTGCAAATTAGCCGGAATATCATCAACAATTAAAATATTCCCTTTTATGACGGGAGTTGATTCGTAATTCATATCTAGTGCTGTAAAATAACCTTTATAGGTTGTAGTGAGTACGATCGCCCGATGGGGTTTTATGAGGACGATCGTACTCACTACGAACCGGGTATAATATCAATTCTCTTTCGTTTCGGGATGGATAAGAGCTAGTATTTGATTGAACTGAAACTCGTTAGCTAATGCGGCTAGAGCGCTAGCTAAAGCGTCATTGCGATCGCGAATTTGCTCAATGTGGATCAGAATTAACTCTAAATCGCACTCAATTGTCGCTTTCTCTAAAGCTGCCAGCCAATCTGCGGGTAAAGCTGCCAGACTCTCTGGAGTCGGAGCCTCAATTTGAGTTGACTCGGGAACACTCTCCGGTTCACCGTAAATGTAACGCACTCCCAGATGTTTGTGCAGGGTGGCAAAAATTTCTGTATCTCGAAAGGGTTTGTGGATAAAGTCATCGCAATCATCTGATACAGTAACGGTTTTCGCTTCCTTGGCGTTACCGGCACTCACGGCAATAATTGCCGTAGCTTGACCTTTAACGGTGGCTTTAATGCGTTTGGTCGCTTCATGTCCATCCATCACGGGCATCCACATATCCATAAAAATTAAGTGTGGCTCAAAACTCGACCACATTTCAATAGCTTCCATACCATTGCTGGCTTCTTCGAGTTCAAAGTTAAAGCCAGCGAGGAGTTTGATCAGCAGTTGGCGGTTGTCCGCTCGATCGTCCACAATCAAAATACGATAGCGCGGCTGATTGCGTTCCAGCGCTATCACCCGACGCGGTGGCTGTACGGGTTGAGTCGGGGGGGCATCAACGGCGGTGACGGGGATATCAAACGCGAAGGTGGTGCCGCGTCCTACTTCACTGCGTACAGTAATGATGCTGCCCATCAGCTTGATAAACTGTTGGCTGATAGCCAGCCCCAAGCCTGTTCCTTGCTGAGATTTTGTTCCTGTTTTGGTTTGCACAAAGGCTTGAAAAAGCTTATCTAACTCATCAGCAGCTATGCCGGCACCCGTGTCTTCTATTTCAAAATGTAATTGGTAATTACTGATGGGTAATTGCTGATTTTCACTCTCAGTCACCGCACTTACTCTTAACCTAATTACTCCTTGTTTCGTAAATTTAATGGCGTTAGAAAGCAGATTGATTAAAACTTGGCGCAACTTCATTTGATCGGTTCGTATGTATTCGGGAGTTTCGCTAGAGCAGTCAAATATTAACTGCAATTGTTGCTCCATTGCCTGGAGTTGAAACATCTCTTCCAGATCGTTCAACAGGCTGCTTAATTGAAAGTCTGTTGGGTTGATTGTAATGCGTCCCGCCTCTATTTTGGCTAAATCTAATATTTGATTGATCAGAGCGAGCAAGTGTTCTCCGCTACGGTTGATAATGCGGATATTTTCCTGTTGTTCGCGAGTGAGGTTGGTAGAGCGCTGCATCAATTGGGAGAATCCCAGAATTGCGTTTAGCGGGGTGCGGAGTTCGTGGCTCATATTTGCCAGGAAAGTGCTTTTGGCAAGGTTGGCGGCTTCTGCAGCCCAGGCGGCTTGTTGGAGCTGTACTGCTTGCTGTTGAGTCGCTTCGAGCAATTGAGCTTGTTGTAAGGCGACTCCTAGTTGAGTGCTAATTTGCAGCCCAATATTGATTTCTGCTTCGCGCCAAGTGCGGGGTACAGAATTTTGATAGCTGGCGAGCAAACCCCAAAGTTGGCTGCCGCAAAATATGGGGAAAATAACGTAGGCTCTAGCTTGAAATTG
Organism: Microcoleus sp. B6-A1; assembly: GCF_036705085.1. Taxonomy (NCBI): domain Bacteria; kingdom Bacillati; phylum Cyanobacteriota; class Cyanophyceae; order Oscillatoriales; family Microcoleaceae; genus Microcoleus; species Microcoleus sp. B6-A1. The sequence goes on along the minus strand of NZ_JAUBTU010000025.1, from coordinate 71,624 downwards.
TTTTAACAGTTCTAGGTAACAAGGACTCAACCCAGCGGTGTATATGTCTTCAATGATGCGGTAAGGAACGCCTCTAGCATACATACCACCTTGATTTCTTTGTAGATAGGTATCCAGCACTGGTTCACCGGAGGCTTGCATAGTTTTCACGGTACAGCGAGAGTCTTCGACTAGAGTGTTTGGCACATTAAAATCGTCGGCTTGTGGGATCAGAGACTTCCAGCCGGCAGCCATTGATTCGGCAACAAATTCCCCGCTCCAATCAGGATTAAAGCGATAGATACCGACACGATCGCATTTTAGGGTTTGTCGCAGTTCAGAGGTTGTGGTTTTGAATATTGTGTCAATATCTAAGGATTGACGGATGCGATCGATGCTGCGGGCGATGGCTTGTTCTCCCTGGGCGCTTTCTCGCAAAGCTGACTCGGCTTGTTTGCGATCGCTAATATCCAAGACAGTGCCGAACAAACGGAGCAAATGCCCTTTTTCATCATAAACAGGTTTCCCTCGAACTTCAATGTAACTGATCGAGCCATCTCTTCGGAGCAGCCGCAGATCTATTTCAAAGCTTTGCCCGGACATAGCTTGATCGCGCACCATTGTCAGATAGCGCGATCGATCTTCAGGATGAAAACGCTCGATTAATTGTTCGTTTGGCAGCGGTTTTTGAGTAGGATCGAGCTCATAAATGCGATAGAGTTCTTCACTCCAAGTGGTTGTTGCTGTGGCGATATCGTGTTCCCAACTGCCAATACGGGCAATTTTTTGGGCTTCCAGCAGTCGGGATTCAGCCAACTGGCGATCGCTAATGTCGCGGGCTACCCAAACAGCGGAGCTATCGGACAGTGGCGAAATTTTAGCAGCAAACCAAACTTCTTGGTTATTAATCTGCATCCTGTAATCAAAACTAATAGTTTGTTGGGTTTCCAATGCCTGTTGAACTTGAGCGAAATAAATCTCCTCGTTTTCCTCGTGAAATAATTGTTCGATGATGGAGTCGATCTGATTCGTCTGATAGTTGTATTGATAAATCCCCTTTGTCGGTATAATCTGGATACTTTTTTCGGTCTGGTTAAATATCAATACAACATCGGTTATCGACTCAAATATTTTTACAATTTCCTCGGCAGAAGTGTAAAGTTTTTGTTCGAGCAATTGGCGATTGGCAATTTCATCTTGTAATAGTTCGTTAGCACGAGCTAAGGCGCCGGTACGTTCGGCAACTTCGGCGGCTAAAGTGTGATTGTAGTCAGTTAATATTTTTTCAGCTTGTTTGCGCTGTGCGATGTTAGAAAAAATAGTGATGGCATAAATAATATTTCCGCCTTCGTCAAAAATTGGTGTGGCGCGCACCTCAAAAGGAATAAATTTCCCATCTCGATAAAGTTCTATATCTTCAAGGAATACCGTTTCGCCGCGCAGTGCTCGGAATGCAGGCAGTTCTTCAATTGGATACGGCTGGTTTTGGCGGTACAGTTGATAAACTTCTACTGCTTCTTCTAAAGTCGCATCGGGGATAGTTTCTACGCCGAGCCAATGCTTGGCAGTTTCGTTGAAGTACACGACTTTACCCGACACATCGTGGATAGATACTCCCGCAGGTATGGCTTCGATAAATTGCTGGAGTTGGCTCTCGCTCTGCGCTAAAGCTTCATTTAAAGATTTTTGGTCTGCAAAAGCCTGTTGCAGTTGCGCTGCCATAAAATTGAAGGAATTGGCGAGTTCTCCGACTTCATCGAAGCGTCTAATTTCTAAAGGTTGATCCCATTCGCCTTTTGCAACTTTTTTGGCGGCGGTATTCAAGCGCATAATTGGCTTTGTTACCCAACGGGAAGTCAAAAATCCGATCGCGATTCCCAGCGGCAGTGTACCCGTCAATAACCACAATGTATTGCGCGTATTTGCTTGAATCGGAGCCATGAAATCCGACTCTGGCACCACCACCACAATCAACCAATCCAAACCACGGACATCTCGATAGGGAGTGACGCGGACAAACTGCCTATCGCCCTTGCTCGCCAGCGTAAATCGCTGAGTTGTTTGCAGGGTGCGGAAGTTGCCAAAGCGGTTGGCGAGTTGTCGAGCAATATCTCGCGTTCGGGCATCCTTGCTGTTGGTGGCTAGCAATGGCGTCGGTTGCTTTTTTGCTGATGCCACCAAGGGTGTTTCTAGTGTAGATGTGGCAATCTGATTGCCCGATCGATCCATAATAAAAGTTTGTCCCGACGCCGAGAAGTGCAGCCTAGCCAAAAAGGCATTGATTGCCGAGAGTCCATTATTATCGGTGAGGCGATCGCTAATTCGCTCTCCTACTTGTTCGATTAGCTGATGCGCTACATCCTCGACTGATTCCTGACCGCTTTTGAAAGAAAGAAAGCTCACTAGCCCGACGGCGCTGACTGTTTGCAAAACAAAGGGAACAATCAGAACCATTCGCAGCGGAAGCTTGCTGAAAAGTTTGGCGGCTGGGCGGCTGAAGGGATACATGGGCATGGGTGTGAACCAATTGTGCTGGCGATCGTATTTTAACTGCTGTAGCGATTGGTTCGCCCTAAAAACTGTGAAAATTTCCGCGCGGTTCAATATACCCAACTACTAGCGAAGATTGGACGCTGATGTCAAAATTTGCTGGGAGCATCTCATATTTGTAAAAACACTTCTTCTGGCTCCTTCCTTCTTCCTTCTTCCTTCTTCCTCTTTTCTCCTGGCTCCTGACTCCTGACTCCTAACTCGAATTTCTAGCTTGGCGGCAAAAGTGAGATGCTCTCAATTTGCTTCTGTCACTTCTGTTTCTAGCTGTTTGGCATTTGATTGATTTTTACTTACAAAAACTGTGATAACTTTTCTAATTTCTTTGTGTGTATCGGCAATCATGTTGTTAATTAAAAGCCAGCAGGGGCGGGTTTATGAGATTGTAGATTATGGGCAATTATTATATCAAATCCGTTAGCATCGGAATAGTAAATTCGAGTTGACTGTTGACTGTTGACTGTTGACTGTTGACTGTTGACTGTGAACATCATTCCGGTGTAACTCATATGTTGCACCATTCTCAAGAACGGGCTCTCCGGCCCGTTCCACAAACAGTAGATTTGCTTGTGGAACAGGCCGGAAAGCCTGTTCCTAAAAGGCTAATTGAGAATCGTGCAACATAATGAGGTGTAACCGGAAATGATATTATTGGTGAACCCGCTCCTACAAGATTTAACATCATACAAATCTGAATCAAACGGAAATGATATTATTTGTGCGTTCATCGAACCCGATCGCCCTACTGCAAATTTGCTAACTTGGCTAAAACGGTGGCGAAGAGAGCGGGTTCGATCGGCTTTGTTAAGTGTTCGTTGTAACTGAGATGTTGCACCATTCTCAATTACTTGTTTAGGAACAGGCAAGATGCCTGTTCCACAAAGAGTGAATTTTCTTGTGGAACGGGCCGGAGAGCCCGTTCTTGACAATGGTGCAAGATATCAGTTGTAACCAGTGGCGATCGCCCGATCGCGCTCTTCTTCGCTAGCATAAGCTGTCAGCGCCACAGCCGGCAAGCGCTTGATTTTGTCGGATGCGGACGATCGCACTTTGCTGATCAGCCAGTAGCCGTCCTCAACGGGCATAGCGATATCACTGACTAAAATATCCGGTGGCGACTCCTCTCAACTGCCCCATCTTACTCCGAGGCTGTTTGAAAGGCAGTGTCACCGTAAATGTCGCACCCTGGTCTTTACCGGGACTTTCCGCAGTCACAGTGCCTCCGTGGAGTTGCACCAAGTGCTCGACGATCGCCAATCCCAGTCCCAAACCGCCCTCAGCCTTAGTTTTCGAGGCGTCTGCTTGTCGGAAGCGATCGAACACGTAGGGCAGAAAATCAGCAGGAATGCCCTTTCCGGTATCGCTGACAGTAATTTGCACGTAATTGGGTGATGAGGAATCGCTAACAGCCACCGCAGACAAGCGCACTTGCACATTTCCCCCCGAAGGCGTAAACTTCACGGCGTTAGTCAGCAAATTCCACACTACCTGCTGCAACCTCTGGGCGTCGCCCCACATCAAGCTGACTGAGGGGTCAAGTTCTAACGAAACGGTGACAGACTTGGCCTCGGCTGCCAAACGAACTGAATTATGAGCCGCCTCGATCGTCCTTACCATGTAGAACCAGCCGGGTTTCAGGGCCAGCTTGCCTTGAATAATCCGGGAAACGTCGAGCAAATCTTCTACTAGCTGGATCTGCACCTTCGACTGACGCTCGATGGCTTCCAAACCGCAAGCTAATTTATCTTGGTTGTAAGGGTGGGCGCGCAGGATCTGTGTCCACCCCTGAATCACATTTAAAGGCGTTCGCAATTCGTGGGAAAGAGAGTCTAGAAACTCGTCTTTCCGGCGGCTGATAGCTTCTGCTTCCGCCCGCGCGGCCTGTTCGCGCTCGAGCAACTGAGCGCGTTGGGCCTCGACTTGCTTGCGATCGCTGATGTCGGCGATGATTGACATACAGTTGATATTGCCGTTGCTGTCACGGACTGGAGTTGCCCACAAACTGATGTCGATCGAGCTGCCGTCTTTCCTTTGGCGGTAGGTTTCCATGCCGGCGATCGCCTTTCCTTGGCGAATTTTTTTCAAATTAGCCGTGAATTCTTCCCGCTTGTCTGCGGGAACGCTGGGCACAAATTGACCTACCGCTTCTGATTCAGGCCAGCCAAAAATCCTCTCGGCGGCTGGGTTCCACATTTTCACAGTGCCGTCGTCGCAGTCCAAAACGGTAATTGCTAGGGGACAAGCCTGAATCAAGGCTTCTAAAGTTTGATTGAGGTGCGATCGCGCTGCTTCTGCTTGTTTGCGATCGGTGATATCGACGTTCACCCCGATCATCCGCACAGGCAAACCGATCTCGTCCTGAAATACCTTAGCCCTGCAAGCAATCCAGCCCACGCTTTTGTCCGGGCGGCAGATGCGGAACTCAATGTTTAATTCCTCCCCGGACGCCCCCGCAGCTTGCACCTGCTGTTCGGTAACAGCGCGATCGTCTGGATGCACCCTTTCCACCCAACTTTGATAGCTGTCGATCCCGCCTGCAGGCAGCCCGTACAAAGCCTCTAATTCCGGCGTCCCCGCGATCTCATTGGTTTGGACGTTCCATTCAAAAGTTCCGATTTTGCCTGCTTGCTGAGCGATTTGCAGCCGTTCTTGATTGTGTTTGAGTTCTGCTTCCACCCGCGCGATCTCGGTCAAGTCGATGTAGAATGCGACGATCGTCTCTGGTTCGCGATCGTCCGGGCACAGGGTCGTCCCGCCCATCAGAATTGGCACGCGGCTGCCATCTTTGCGGATATACTCTTTCTTGAAAGGAGTTGCGACTCCCTGAGCCCGCAGTTCTTGGGCCGCTAAGGCGTCGAGGTGCAGGTATTCGGGTGGGGTCATTCTGTCCCACCGCATTTTAGCAGAGAGCAAGTCTGACCGGGTGTAGCCGACCATGTTGAGCAGGGATTGGTTGGCGTAGGCGATGCGGCCGCTAAAATCGCCGATCGCAACTCCGAAAATATTTGACTCGAACAGCCGCCGGAATATGGCTTCGCTTTGCTGCATTACCCGTTTTGCTTGTTTGCGATCGGTAATTTCGGCAATCACGGTGCTGACTCCCAGCAGTGTTCCTGATTCATCACTCACTGGGTAAAAGCTGATTTGCCAATCCCGCAAAACTCCCGGCTGTTGCTTGGTTTCGGCCTTAATTTCCAAGTCGAGCACGGGGGTTTGCGTCGCCAGCACTTGGCGGTAAATCTGCTCTACCATATCGGCCATTTCGGGAATTACTTCTCTAACGGTGCGCCCGATGTGCTCTGCGATCGATCGGCCGTTGATCGCAGCGAGGCATTCGTTCAGGCGGATGTAGCGCAAATTGGTATCGACAAAGCACAGCCCGACTGGTGTGGTTTTGTAAACTAAGTCGAGTTCTGCTAGTTGGCGGCGAATGCGTATTTCGTTTTCTCGAAGTTGATTTTGGGCTTGTTTGCGATCGGTGATATCGAGTACGAAGAATGCTCCTTTGTCTTGGCATCCTTGGAAGTTTCCGCCGCCCACTAAAACTGGGAAGCGCGTGCCGTCTTTGCGGATATATTCTTTTTCAAAAGGCGCGCAACTTCCTTCTGCTTCGACTTGTGCGAGGGCGATGCGATCGAGTTCTAGATATTCCGGCGCGGTGAGTTCGAGCCAGCGGATCTGTCCTGAAACTAAGTCTTCCCTTGTATATCCGATCATTTCCAGCAAGGCGTCGTTAGCGTCAGTAACTTCGCCGTTGGCATCCCAGAAACCGATGCCGATCATGTTAGATTCTACCACACTGCGGAAGCGCATTTCGCTTTCCCGCAAAGCTAATTCTGTTTGTTTTTCTGCGGTAATATCTGTAATAATTAGGCCGGCTCCGATTATTTCTTCTCTTTCATTTTTCACTGGGTAGTAGTTGGCTAGCCAGTAACCGAAATATCCCGGTTTCCCATCAGGTTCGCCGCTCATTTCTAAGTTTAAAACAGGCTGACCGGTTGCTAAAACTTGCTGAATTATCGGCGCAAATTTGGCTGCATGTTCTGGCAACAATTGCCGGAAGTCTTGGCCGAGATGCTGTTCTATCGGCAAACCGTTGAGTTCTGCTAATACTTGATTGATACGAATGAAGCGCATTTCGCGATCCATAAAGCAAATCGCTAGGGGAGATGCTTCTAACAGCGAGTCAATTAAGGCGAAGGATTCGGATGTTTGAGATAGTGCTTGTTGCGCTTCAGTGTAAAGTCGGGCGTTGTCTAGGGCGATCGCCACGCGGTATGCTAAATCTTCTAGCATTGCCATGTCTTCTGCACTGTAGCGGCGGCCAAACTTTGAGGTAAAGCAAGTGATGGAACCCATTACACGCCCGCGAGCCCTCAGTGGTACGCAAGCGTGAGATCCGATATTGAGCGATTCCCTACGGGATAGCTTCGCTTCACGCAATATTTCCAATTCTGCTGCATTTTCGGCTCCTGCTGCTAAAATCTCCTCATCCACTTCGGCAATTAATTCGGATTTTCCGCTGCGGATTACCAGCGGATAGCCGTTAACAGCATTGTCGGCGATCGGGCTTCGGATTGTGAAGTTATTAATAGTCTCAACCGTGGAGGGTTCTGCGTGAGCCACAGCGACTAGACGCACTTTTGAGTCGCTTTCGGTCAAATGAATGCAGCACCCGTCGGCGATCGAATTTATTGCTAATTCTGCTACCTTTTGCAGCACCGTTTCCCCGTCAAACGCAGCAGCCAGCATTTTGCTGACTTCTGCTAAAAATGCCGAGCGCTGCTGTTCTATTTGCGCTTTTTCCCTCGCTGTTTGCTCGATTGTTAACTGCAATCTTTGAGTTTCCGCAAGTTTTATTTCTGTAATATCGCGGGCAACAATTAAGGCTGATTCTGGTACGCCGTTTTTGTCAAATTCGGGAACTACGCGGGATTGATAACTTCGGATGCCGTTGATTGAGAAAGCCTGAAATTCGACAATTTCTTCGCAACCGGTTTCTAACACTTTGTGCAGGGTTTCATCCCACACCTGGCACTGTTCCGGCGGTATTCCTATTTCTTGACTGGTTTTACCCAGGAAGAATGAAATTGGTTTTCCTTGGCTTCTTTCAACTGCTTGATTGACATAAATATAACGCAGATCTTTGTCAGTGCGGATAATTACATCTGGCGTATTTTCTAGCAGCGTTCTCAGTTGTTGTTCGCTGTTTGCCAATGCTGCTTGCGCTTGTTGTCTTTCGGTGACATCTCGCACCGTGCCCACATATCCGATGAGTTCGCCGGAGTCCGAGAACATCCGCGAGGCACAAACGTTAATCCAGCGCACAATCCCTTCTGGTGTTTGCAGGCGATACTCGATCGCATATTCCCCACCTTGCCGAGTATAATCCAGCCATCGGCTCAATACGCGATCGCAGTCTTCCGGGTGAATGCACTTCTCCCAACCGTATCCTAAAAGTTCTGTCAAACTCAAGCCACAAATAGCCTGACAGCGTGGGTTTGCATAGGTATAGCGCCCCTCACAATCTGCGATAAAAATGCCCACAGGCGAACAGGAACTTAAACAGCGAAATCGTTCTTCTTGAGCTTGCAGCGCTTCTTTAGCTACTGTCAGTTCTGCTGTGCGTTCTTTGACGCGGCTTTCTAGTTTAGTGTAGGATAAAGCCAGGGCTATTTCTGCTTCCTGGCGATCGGTAATATCAATGCCAGTTCCTATTACATATTCGACCAAACCTTCGCCATTCAGCGTCACAGTATTAGACCAAGAAATTAAGCGTTTCGATCCGTCTTTACTGCGCCAATAGTTTTGATATTCGCTGTTAAAATGTTCTACTTTTAGCTGGGCAAAAACTGTTTTAACCGGTTCTATTTCTTCGGGGATTAAGAACAAATCCCAAACATATTTATGGATAACTTCTGCTGTCGAGTAGCCGGTAGTTTTTTCGCAAGCTTGGTTAAAGCGGACAATCCGTCCTTGGCTGTCGAGAACTACTATCAAGCAAGCTGTCGTGTCAATTACTTTTGAAATAATATTACGTTCTATTTCTAGTTCTTCTTCTGCGGACTTTAAGCCAGCATACCAAGCGATAACGGCAGCGACCAAAAGTAAGATTGCAGGAGCTGCCTGGAAGGAAAACAGTAACAGAGTTGTCAGCAGTAAAGCCGTGCCGGCGCTAAATGTAGCAATGCTGTAAGATTTAAGGGGTAAGGGCAAGACCTGAAACCGAGTCATTTTTGTTGACCTGTAGCGATGGCGCGATCGGATCAAATCTAATCGCTTATTCAGTGGACAAAAGTGGATTATGCGGCATAACTGTATCCATCGACTCTATGAACCGCAAGGCAATATTTAGCCCTAACTGGGCTAACCTTGCCCACCTGTGTAACCATTTCAAACACCCCCGTTGCGCGAACACTTAAGCGCCCAACATGAGTTCCGGCAAATTTCCCAGTAGGCAAAATAGCACGAATTATATCGCCAGTTTGAAAGCCAAAAAAAGCTTTTTGTCTAGTACGATGTCTGATTGGAAACCCATATTTGTTAGTCGTGCACATTCGGCGAGTTTCCCATCCTTTTGCAGTTATCAGTAAGGGCTTGGTAATTTTTATCGACAACTTTTCCACCACGCCAACACAAGCAGCGTCTAAGTAGTGACGCTTTTGAACACCTAATTTGACGCGATTGAATTTGGTTCGGCCACCAGTCCCAAGGGAGACTGGCAATCCAGTTTCTTTAAGCCTTTGATACAATGACCATCGGGTAGAGTTAACCGCAGCAGCATCTTTTAATGGTAATTTTGAAGCGGCTAAAATCCGCCTGAGAACATCAGGTTTCTTACTTAGGAATTTCTCAATTGGGTCATTTCCTTTTTTCTGGTTGCAATCATGGCAAGCCAAGGTAAGGTTGCTAACCCGATTTGTCCCCCCTTTGCTCGACGCCAAAATATGCTCAATTTCTAACCGAGTATTTTCTACTCCACAGTAAGCGCATTTCCTTCCCCATTTTGCTAACAAATATTCCTTGACTTCAAACCCTGCTAACTCGCCTCTTTGATACTCTGTACCACTGATTTCCGGGTTCATCAAAGCTTGCGTATCAAACCGTACTAACTCCTGAGAAATACCCGTAATAGGCGCCCACTTTATGAGCCTATTCACCCAAGTTAGAGTAGTTTTCACTCGATGATCTAGCGTCGGAGCTAACCAGCCTTTTTTACGGGTTCTATTGAGAAATCGTGGTTGACGATAACGAGTTTTACGATGCCGCCGATTACGACGAATGGCTCTGCGGGATTCCAATGAATCTTTGATCGCTTGCCCACGATGGGTTAATTCAGCACCCCAGATAACCGCATCATTCGAGAGTAATGCTAGGCCAGTAGTTTTAGATCCCGGGTCTATTTTTAACTGGATAGGCTGAGTTATTTCTGCTGATACAGTTTTTAAGATGATCGTAAAAGGAAAGTGACGAAAAACGGCAGCTTTTCTTTGGGTAAGAAGTAAACGAGCTAACCCTGGATGAACAGGATTAAGGGGGCGTTTGTTGGTGTCAATAACAAAGACAAAGTTGGACATCTTATTTAAAACTCTGATTGCTCAGGTAATTTTTTCCTCGTCAAAGTTACTCCGGCTTGTTTGGCTCAACTCACTTCCTTAGCTAAATACAGATGTTTAAAGTTGAACGACAGAGCAAAAAGCTGGAAAGCACTTTTTGGTGTCTTGACCGGAGTAACGTAGCTATTTGCTGAGACTGGCTATCTCTCACCAAATGCACGGCTTGTCCAGTGTTGTTTAGTGTTTAGCCGATAGCACTATTGCTTATGTCGATGAAACAACCTTGTTAAAACTTAGTTAAAACTAAGTATTTATTTTTTCTATACAAAACCACATTTGTCGGCTCTGTGCCATCTTCCCAGAGACAGATTGGCTGCGGGATTGCTGCTGAAGCAACTGCTATCATAGATCAAGAGACAAATTAGATTATCTAATTTCTGGGAGTAATAAGCGAGTGAATCACAAGCTGGCCAAAATTATCGGATTATTTTTCGCAGCAGCAGCCGTCTTTGGATTCGTCGGTTACGCGCTGCAAAATCCTAACTTCGCCAGCAACTCAGCGATATCGATCGGCTTCCCCAATCTTACCATCGCGGCCGTCGGGGCGATCGACAACAAACGATCCCAAATCTATCTCAACGGAACTTGGCAATTTGTCCCCGCCGTGGGCAACCCCCAAAACCCCCCCGTCTCCCCAAGTTGGGGTTCCATCCAAGTACCCGGAGACTGGCAAAAAGAAAACAACGAATCCGTACCCGGAATCATCACTCGCGGCAGCGGCAAAGAGTGGGAAAACTTCAACAGTAAACAATTATCAAAAGCTTGGTATCAGAAAAATATAGACATTCCCGGCGACTGGACAAACCGCCGAATTTTTCTCGACTTAGCCAGAGTCAGCACCGATGCAGTCATCTTTGTCAACGGCATTAACTGCGGTGAAATCCCCTGGCCCTACGGCACTATTGAAATTACCAAAGTAGCAAAACCAGGTCAAAACACCCTATCTATTTTAGTGGTGGCAGCATCCGATGAAAAGGAAAAAGCCGTCATCATGGGCCCCACAGAAATCTACACAGAAAAATCCAAATTGCAATCGCGGGGAATCATCGGCGAGGTACGGCTTCTGAGCCTTCCCCCCGGCCCGCTGATTAGCGACGTATTCGTCCAAACTTCCACCAGAAAAAAGCAAGTTAAATTAGATGTAGAGCTCAAAGACGTGGCCCAAAGCGGTCAAGTTGAATTAATCGCGCAAATGCTCGACGAAAAAGGCAAAGTACAACAAAAATTCACCGCAAATGCCAAGGTTCAAGCTAAACCCATTCAAACCCTACAAGTTCAGTGGAATTGGCCAAATCCCCGTCTTTGGGATGTCGGGCAACCAAACCTTTACACCCTGCAATTAGAAGTAAAAGGCAGCGGCATAGACACGCAATACTACCAACCTTTTGGCTTCCGCGAATTTTGGATAGAAGGGCGCAAATTTTTCTTAAACGGAACTGAATTTCGGCTGCGACCAAACTTGCACTCCGATACTTGGCAAGGCGGGAGAGTAGAAGTTGCTGATAGCCTAATTGATGGCTACGTCAAAGCAGGTTTTAACATAACAGAAATGTGGCCTTGGAATCACGACGAACGGGGTAGATGGCACTTCCGAGAGCTATTTTCCGAAAGAGCAGACCTCAAAGGTTTTCCCATTATGGCTCCCGCTTTAGACATTAGTCCTATCGCTTGGAACGGCAAGTGGAAGAATCCCCTGTGGAAAAACCGCTGGAAAGACCGAATGGTGACTGAAATGCGCCGCTACCGCAATCATCCATCAGTATTAATGTGGGCGACAAGTCCTAATTTTTTCGGCAACGGTGACGACCTAAATCCCCGTCGCATCGGCAAAAGTAAAGTAGAAGGAACTCTCAGTCCGTCGGAAAACCAGCGTTTGCGGGTCAACACTCCCCTAGGAAATGACGCTTTAGGGACGATTAAATCGGCTGACCAAACCAGACCTGTGATGGTACACCAAGGCGCACACTTCGGCGATGTTTATGCGCTGAATTCTTATTTAAATATGATTCCCTTGCAAGAACGGGAAGAGTGGATTTCTGAGTGGAGCAAAACCGGGGAAAGACCCTACATGGCAGTCGAGTTTGGGACTCCTCTGCACGCAACGATGATGCGGGCCCGCAAAGGTTTTGGTCAGGCAATTATCAGCGAACCTTGGATGACTGAGTTTGCGGCAATTTATTTTGGCAAGCAGGCTTACGAGTTGGAAACTGCCGCTTATAAAACTACAATTCGCCAGCAATTTGTCAAGGGTCAGGAGTATCAAAGCTGGCATTTGAAAAACGAGTTAGATTTTGCACCCGCTTTTCAAAAGTTGCAGCAGTTATTCAGTACAAATACTTGGCGGAGTTGGCGGACTTTTGGAATGTCTGGGGGGATGATTCCTTGGAATGACGGACATGGTTGGGAAGTTTCCGAAGCTGGCAGAAAAAAGGTGGATATTGGGGCATTTCAACCGGGTCGCCGGGGAGTTTATTTGAAGCAAGTATCGAATAATCTTTTGAATTATTACCAGCCAGAAGGTTATATTGTTCATCCTGGGGGCGAGGCAATTATGAATAATAATAGCTCGACTTTGGCTTGGATTGCTGGTGCTAGCCCGGTTTTTACTGCCAAAGATCACAATTTGTTTGTGGGCGGAAAACTGGCAAAGCAAGTAGTGTTAATTAACGATACGCGGGCGGCGCAAGAATTTTCGTTTAATTGGCGGGTTTTGATGGGGGGGAAAGAAGTAAAAAAAGGCGAGGAAAAAGGGACTATTGAGTCGGCAAAGACGCTCTTTTTCCCAATTGACGTAAATTTGCCAAATACCATTTCTAGCAAGGCTGACGGCGAAATTCGCTTGACTGCACGGGTGGGCGTGCGATCGCATTCTGATACATTTGCTTTCCGCGTTTTTCCCAAACAATCCAACATCAAAGATACGCTGACAATTTTCGATCCAGCGGGCAAAACATCGGCAATGTTAAAACAGTTAGGTCATCCGCTTGTACCTTGGAATGGTTCGCAAGTTTCATCCTTATTAATTATCGGTAGGGAAGCGTTTTCGAGTGGGGACAATTTGCCGGGAAGTTTAGAAAATTTTGTGCGAAACGGCGGCAAAGCAATTGTGTTTCCTCAGCGCAGGGATTGGCTGGAAAATACTGGTTTCCGGGTTGCCGGCCATGTCAGCCGCCGCGCTTATCCAGTTGACAGCAACCATCCGGCAATTAGCGGTTTAGACAGTGAAGATTTGCGCGATTGGGTGGGGGAAAGCACGCTGGTTGAAGCTTATCCAGATACAATTAAAACTGCGCCGAGATTGAGTCCGGCAAATACGCCTTGGTACGGCTGGCGTTGGGGAAATCGTGGCGGTGTCAGTAGCGCTTCAATTGAGAAGCCGCACCGCAGCGGTTGGCGCCCTATTTTGGAATCTGAGTTTGATTTAGCTTATTCGCCGCTGATGGAATTGGATTACGGAAAAGGGCGGCTGATTTTAAACGAGTTGGATTTGGAAGACCATTATTCTGTAGATGCTGGGGCGGCGCAGTTAGTGCAACAAATTGTGAGTTACGGGATGAATTCTCCGGTACTTGGAAAGCCGGATAAAGTGGTTTTAATTGGGGGAGATGGAGATGCCCAAAAGTTGGACAGTTTGGGGGTAATTTATCAGCGCGCTAGTTCGCTTTCTAATGATGTTGGTTTGGTGATTGTGGGGAGAGAAGCGAATCTGAAAGATGCAGATTTGCGCGGTTATTTGAATGCTGGCGGGAAGGCGTTTTTCTTGCCGCGTCAAGTGCCTGCTGCGGGTTTGGGCGTGGGTTTGCAGCAAGCGCAGGATTTTGGGGGTTCGCTGGCGGTTCCGAGTTGGGATGAGGTGAAGGGGGTTAGTGCCTCAGATTTGCGATCGCGCTCTTTTTATGATACTTGGTTAATTAAGTCTGGGGGAGAAATCGGCGCTGACGGTTTGTTAAGTCGGGTAAAAGTTGGCAAGGGTGTGGCGATTTTTTCTCAGATTGAACCGGACAGTTTGAATGCTGATACTAAGACTTATTTGCGTTTTACTCGCTGGCGGCAAACCAGGGCAAATGCTCAGATTTTGGCTAATTTAGGGGCGAGTTTTAAGGCGGATGGATCTGTGTTTAATGGTTCGAGTCGGGAGTTTTATCACTGGGATTACAGAACGGATTTTGAGAAGGGGGATGATCCTTATCGGTATTATCGATGGTAGGAAGTTCGGCAGCGGATTTTGTAGCGGATGTAACGGATGTAACTGAGATGTTGCACCATTCTCAATTACTTGCTTAGGAACAGGCAAGATGCCTGTTCCACAAGAGATAAATTTTCTTGTGGAACAGGCATCTTGCCTGTTCTTGACAATGGTGCAATTTGTCACCATTGCAGTTATCCAAGCTAGGGATTAAAAGTGCGATCGAACAGAGGTTAGCAATTTCAAGCTTAAATTGCTGATTTTATTATACTGTTAAATATCAAAGGTCAAAGTGACGGCGGAAGCGGGGGTCTAGTTTGTCGGTTTTCTTTTGGTTGCAGGTGCCGCAGAGGGTTTGCAAGTTGCTGATGTCGTTGCTGCCGCCGCGCGCTAGGGGGATGATATGATCGATCGTCAGTTGGGTTTCTAGTTTGGTTTGGCCGCAGCTTTGGCACTGGTACTTATTGCGAGTAAATACGTATTTTCTGACTTCTGGGGGAATCGGGATTCTGGGGGTTTTAGACATGATGATTTTTAACCGCAGATGAACGCGAATTAACGCGGATGTTTGATGGATTAGCTGGGTGAGTTTTCTTGATTGAGAAGTTGGCGACGCAAATCGTCAAGGGGAGATTCTGGTTTGCTAGTTTCTGATTCGTTGTTTTCTGGTGTTTGTTCGACTTCTGGTTCGTCTGGGCAAAATTCTATAGTGACATTGAGTTTGACCTTAATCTTTCCTTTCTTCCAGCCCTGAGCACCAACTCTCAGAATTTCACAATCTATACCTTGACCAAACCAGTTATTATATGAAAAACGTTGTTGGCGAGTGTCAACAGGTACATGGATATTTAAATTCTGTTCTTTTAACGATTTATTGAGTGTCTCTCCTAACCGATACTCAGGCAAAACTCTATTTACTGTTTCCTTGAGTTTTCCTACTTTAAGCATTGCGTTACCAAAAGATAAAGCATCCTCATTACCACAGTTGTGAAAATCAAATTTATCTTCCATATTGATATCTAACCTAATAGGCTTTTTAGCCATGAGTTTTAACCGCAGATGAACGCGAATTAACGCGGATGTTTAATGGACTAGCTGGGTGAATTTTCTTGATTGAGAAGTTGGCGCCGCAAATCGTCAAGGGGAGATTCTGGTTTGCTAGTTTCTGATTCGTTGTTTTCTGGTGTTTCTCCGACTTCGGGTTCGTCTGGGCAAAATTCTATAGTAACATTGAGTTTGAGCTTAATCTTTCCTTTCTTCCAGCCATTAGCACCCACTCTGAGAATTTCACAATCTATACCTTCACCAAACCAGTTCTCATATAAACGACGTGTTTGATCGGTAGTTAAAGCTACATCAATATTTAGGGCTTGCTGGATTAAGAACAGATTGAGTTTGTATCCTAACTCATTTTCAGGCAAAATGTTCTTTACTGTTTCCTTAAGTTTTTCTATTTTAAGCATTGCCTTACCAAAAGATAAAGCATCATCATTACCACAGTTGTGAAAATCAAATTTATCTTCCATATTAATCTCTAAGTTTTTTTTACTGTCATCCTAGCTATTTTAGAGTAGCATCTTTCTTTTCGCAATAACCGGGCGAACAGAATTCGCGTCTACACAAACGAAGTCCGCCTCCGCGGACTAAGAATGCTTTCAACCCGCGAAGGCGGGTTTTGTCTGTGTAGCCGCGATTTCCAATCGCCGGGTTTTCAATTTAGGTAATTTCAATCAATATCTTTCGCCTCAAAATCCACCGAAACACCATCATTTTGCCCAATTACAGGCAATAAATGCTCGTGCAATTTCATCGCCTGCAAACAGCTATTAATCCCAGAAACCGCCCGATCGTACTTTTCGATCTTTTCATCATTCTCAGCTTGCAGCCGCTGATTCCTAGCGATTTTCTCCTCCGCCTCCTGTGCCAGAGTTTGCTCCACATAATCGCGGGCTTGACTGTATTTCTGCAAAATATCATCCGCTTGCTTTTGGGCCATCGGCAACAAATGATCTTTGAGCGTCTTATTAACAGTTTGGCGGAAGGTTTTTTCAATTGTTTGCGACACTTTCAAATCGAAATCCAGTCGCAATAATTGCCGAATTGCAGGTTGGGCATCTACCATATTTTCGCAGTCGTAACCTTGAGAAGTTTGCTGCAATGTTTGCCGGAATTGATAAATCGAAAACGTGTCTTCGTCGTAAAAACGGGGACTTTCTCGAACGTAGCGATCGCACTCAACGCCCGCCGCATTTACCAAAGCATCAGAAACCCGCTTTGATAACTCCTCTAACTGCTGTTCAATGCCCCCATCATTCCCCAACAACCGATAGAGTAATCGATAGTATTCCGACTTGCGAACGCTATCTTTCAAATACTGGAAATAATTATCAACCAGTGACTTAGTAGCCTCTACTAAAATATCTTCCAACTGATTCGCTAAATAATAAAGCGCTTCAACTAAAACAGCAATTAAAGGTGCTGTAGCATTGCGGGGATGATTCCGCAAAGTGCGTCCGTAAGCCGCCTCAACAGAAAATCCATCTAACAATTCATCCAAGCGCCGGATCATCCGAGATTGCAGTTGCCGAAAGTCTATATCGAAAATATCGCATCTGTTCATAATCATTTCATTGACTTCTTCGGCGATATGTTCCCGAAAATCCTGTCCGACTTGCTGCAACTCTTGATTTAGTCGCAAAAGTTCCTGTGCTTTCATTGCTTCAATTTCGCGGGGCTGGCTGTCCAAATTCCGCTGAATTGTTTGGTAATGTTTCCGCAGTTGAATGCACAAGTCTTCTAAGTCGTCAGCTAAATTTTTGAACAGTTGCGGGCGTTTTTCTTCTGTGAGGTAACGGGTGATAGCTGTGCGAAAATCTTCGATGCCGCTATCTTGAATTAATTGAGCAATTAATGGTTGCCCTTGTTCTGCAAGAATCCGCACGTAGTTTTCATTGGGTGTTTCGTAGCTGTTAACTGAAATGCGAAATTTGCTCGGAGACAGTTTGCCGGAATTCGCACAGTAGCGATTAAATTCACTAACAAATTGCGGAGTTTCTTCACTATTACCGAGAAACTCTGAATCTAATTTATCGTCTCCAAAAACTCGCCCTTTACTGGTGGCAAAGATTGTATTTAAACCAAAGCGATCGCGCCCTGTTGTTCCTCGAATCAAACTCCCGTAAAACCCCAACAATCCGCTAGTTTTGTAAACTCTCGCAGTATCGCGAAAGTCGGAATTAATCAGATTTTCTAAGCGCTGTCGCAGTTGCGTGTTGTACCAAGTTTCGTCAATGCGGTTAAAAATGTAAAACAGTCGATCGCGAATTCCCGGATTTCCCCGTGTTTTTTCCATCAACTCGGTTTCTTCCGTCGTCATTTCCCCCGACGAAGCTGCTTTCAAAACGCAGACAACCGCCGAAGTATCGGGGCTTTCAATCTTATCATAAGTCAATTCTGCATCCCGCTGCACCGGCGCATCAATTCCCGGCGTATCGATAATAATATTGCCATCTTGCAGCAGCGGATGATAACAGTAATATTCTACTCGCTTAAGTACAGCACTGTTACTACCGCGACGGGCATAACTAGCAGCTTCCTTGAGATTGGAAAAGTTAAACTGTTCCATCGAGTAGGTAGCGTTTTCGAGAGTTTGGATGCGATCGCGATTTGCCTCAAAACCTTCTAACAGCAGCATCAAAGCCTTAGCTTTTTTGGCTAACTCGGATTTATTTTCGCCGCCTTCCGTTTCAATAATTATGTTACATCCCTGAGACAACAGCGACACTACATCTGTTTGATTAATATTAAGTTCCGTAGCTAAACCTAACTGATGGCAAAGCACAGAAGCTTGCTGGCTAATCTCAAACTCGCTCAAAAAAGTGAGAACAACTCGCTCTTTTTCCGGCTCAGCAAAGGCGATATAACATTCAGTACCTGTCGCGTGTCCTTCTGCACTGTAGAGCAATTCTCGCTCCAGCAAAGCATTAATCAGCATTGATTTTCCCGCACTGAAAGCGCCAGCAAACACAATTTCAAACTCAGGAGAAATTGCCTTTTTCAGAGAAGCTTGTACCGCCGTGATATCTTGTTGTCGCAAAGAGGATTCCTGACGCAGCAGTTGCAGTAAGGAGTCAACTTGCTCTTGCAGATTGTTGCATTGAGGGGGCATTTGAGTCATCGCGGCAGACTGCTCCTGATTGTGGGAAAATTACCTTAGTATTAATTCTCTGCTAGTTCAGGAAGAATCACAACAGTAATTTTACTTATGCGATCCAGGATTGCTGAAAGTGCGATCCTCTTCGAGGGCTCCGCTAACGGCTATTCGGCGGGTAAATCTTGTGTTTGCAGCCAAGCTGTTAAATCTGATATGTCGTTAAAATTTAACAAGGCTTCTCCTAAGTTTTCCAATTGGTCGATCGACAATTCCCCGATTTGAGTTTGAACTTCGGGAGTGACAGCACCTACACGACGTTCCAATAGACGAATAATCAGTGCTATTTGTCCTGTTTTGATTCCTTCTTGTCTGCCTTTTTCTGTTGCTATGCTGACGGCTTTAGTGATTGCTCCCCGACGGTCTTGGATGTAAATTTCCTGTTTTTGCAACTCGCTTAATTCGTCATAGCTCAAATTAGCTTTAGTCGCTATTGCAAATGCTTGACTAATCTCTGGCACCTCTTCCATTGTTGCAGGTACTGCGTTTAAGTCCCTAGCAGTTTTGAGAAAATAAATCCACTTATCGGTTAATGTTTCTAACTCATTCAAACTTTTTTGGAACTTTGGTAACTCAACAAAAACCAATTCAAAATCGAAAATAGGATAATCGCTCAAGAACTCTCTTTCTTTCAGGACAAACCGCGAAATTACTTTCCTAAAATCCTCAAACATCTCAAAATCAGTGATGGTCAAGGCAATCACTGGATTCAACATTACATATTGTTCTGCTGTTTCTAATTGCGTTGAATAAGCTTTGGCTGCATTGTACAAAATCCGCTTTTCAAAAGCCTCTACGTTCAAAACCTGCATCTCGATAATTACATTTGTGCCGTCATTTAACTGAGCTCTAATATCGACGTAAGTATCCTTAAGACCTCGAATTAGCGGTAGTGAATGAGGATCGAGGATTTGCAAACTTTCGATGGTGGGCTGACTGTCATACAGCAAGGCATTCAAAAAACTCTTGAGAATGTCTTTGCTATTTTCAGAACCAAAAATTTTTTTGAATGCAAAATCAGTTTTAGGATTGATGAATGTGAACATATTGGTAACGGTAAATTTGTAATAGTTAAGTCTTCAGGTGCGGGAGGCGCACCCTACTAGATTATAGCAACCAAACTTCTGGTGTGCATTGCACGCTACAGAATTAAACCGACAAATTTTGACGCGGTTTAAAAATTTCTATCTGCCGCAACTTTTCGTATAATTCCCGTTCCTCCTCGCTAATTTCCTTGGGGATTAACACCTGAATTTCTACTAGCTGATCGCCCCGATCGCCATTTCCTGTCGGATAGCCTTTGTTAGCCAGCCGCAACCGCTTTCCAGACGTTACTCCCGGTGGCAATTTCATCTTTACCAAGCCGTCTAGCGTCGGTACTTCAATATCTCCCCCCAACACCGCTTCGCTGGGAGTCAGTGGCAATTCGCAGCAAATATCCGACATTTCCAATCGAAAAAATGGATGGGGAGAAACTGTGATTTTTAAATATAAATCTCCGCCGCCCATACCTTGATTTCGCAAGCGAATCCGCTGGCCTGATACCATAGCAGGAGGCAGATTTACCTCGATCGCTCGCCCGTCTTCCAAACGAATTCGCTCGGTACCACCCGAATAAGCTCTTTCCAAAGGCAGAGTTAGCCTGGCCTCAATGTCTCTTCTCGTTTCACGCTCGACTGTTTCCCTAATTTCCCGTCGCATTTCGCGATCGGCTATATCCCTTCTGATTTCGCGATCGACTATCTCCCGTCGCATTTCCCGATCGACTGTTTCCCGTCGCATTTCCCGATCGTCTGTTTCCCGTCGCATTTCGCGATCGTCTGTTTCCCGTCGCATTTCGCGATCGTCAAAATCCCTTCTAGGTGGGCGAGAATTAGCAACATAACTCGTTTTCTTAGAAGCCGTACTCCACGGTTCAGAGGAGGCTACTCCCGCTGCATCATTCGCTGTCGCCATCCTCACTTCCCGCCGCCTTCCGAGCACTTGGTCGAGAAATTTATTAAAATCCGAGTAATCACTAAAATCGACATCTTCGGCCGGTTTTTTCCGGGTATTTTTAGTATTTCCCCAAGTTTTGAAATTGGGAAGTCGCACCCCTTGCTTTCCTTGAAATCCCTTTTGTTTCCAGAATTTACTAAACTGATCGTATTGAGCGCGCTTGTCTAGATCGGAAAGAATATCATAAGCTTCATTAATATCCTTAAACCTATCTTCAGCAGATTTATCACCTGGATTTACGTCAGGGTGCAACTGTCTGGCTAGCCGTCGATAGGCTTTTTTTATCTCATCAGCCGTGGCATCTTTGGGTACTCCCAAAATTAGATAGTAATTGCGAAAATTCTGCATATTTAGTCATTAGTCATTAGTTATTAGTCATTAGTCATTAGTCATTAATTATTAGTCATTAGTCATTAGTCATGCTGCTTCCCTGCTTCAAACTAGGGACTAATGACTAGGGACTAATGACTAACCACTAATTAGAGCCAATCGTCGTCATCATCCCAATCGTCGCTTTGATTTTGATAAGGGCGAGTGGGGCGATTAGCACTGCTTCTACGATCGCCCATACGATCGCCCATGCGATCGCCCATGCGATCGTTCATACGATCACCGGTGCGATCATAGGGGCGATCATAGGGGCGATCGGGAATTGGATCGACAGTCGATCGCCTGTACGGTTTAGCATTGGTATAATAGCTGCTGTCATCGCTGCGTCGCTTGGTACCGTCGCCCGTAAAAGTCCGCTTCACAGACTCAAAGAAATCGTCATCATCGTCATCATCAGCAAAAGCTGAAACTTCCCGGCTCAAATCGTAAAGAGCATCCTGCAAATCCGAACCAACTTGGTCAACTCCCCGCTCATCATTGCGTTCCAAACTGTCTCGCAATTCCCGAATTAAAGTTTCAATTCGCTGGCGACTTCTTTGAGCAAACTGCATTCCGCGATCGAGCGCAACTTCTCGCAACTGTCGCTCCGCTTGATAAGCTAAAGCTTCAGCGCGATTGCGTTTTTCTACCCTTTCCCGCTGCAACTTATCAGCTTGAGCAAACTGTTCCGCATCGCGAATCATTTGATTCACTTCCTGCTGACTCAGCGTCGAAGCACCTTGCACAGTAATGCTTTGTTCCCTGCCGGTAGTTTTGTCCAAAGCAGTCACCAACAGCATCCCGTTAGCGTCAATATCAAAAGCTACTTGTACCTGCGGAATCCCTCGTGGCGCCGGCGGAATTCCAGTTAGTTTAAACCGTCCCAAAGACTTATTATCTCTGCCTAATTCCCGTTCCCCTTGGATCACGTGAATTTCTACCACAGTTTGGTTGTTTTCAGCCGTCGAAAAAATGTCCGATCGCCTGACGGGAATAGTAGTATTGCGAGGAATCAGTTTTTTCATCACCCCGCCGATAGTTTCCAAACCCAGCGACAGCGGCGTCACATCCAACAGCAGCACATCGCGGACATCCCCACCCAAAATACCCGCTTGAATTGCCGCACCCACCGCCACAACTTCATCGGGATTGACATTTTGATTCGGTTCTCGATCGATCAAACTGCGAACAACTTCCTGCACCAAAGGAATGCGAGTCGAACCGCCGACCAACACAACTTCATCAATGCGAGAAGGACTCAAACTTGCATCAGCCAAAGCTTGTTTGACCGGCCGCCGCAGCCGCTGCACCAAATCTGTGCAGAGTCCCTCAAATTGACCGCGAGTCAGCCGCGTTTCCAGATGCAAAGGCCCGTCTTCATTCGCATCGATAAACGGCAAATTAATCTCGGTGACACCGACTCCCGACAGTTCAATCTTGGCTTTTTCAGCCGCTTCGATCAATCGCTGCAAAGCTTGGCGGTTGCGTCGCAAATCAATTCCTTCTTTTTCTAAGAATTGTTCTGCCAACCAGTCAACAATTTTGGAGTCAAAATCATTGCCGCCTAATTGAGTGTCGCCGCTAGTTGCTTTAACTTCAAATACTCCATCTCCCACGTCTAAAATCGACACATCAAAAGTACCGCCGCCCAAATCAAACACTAAAATAGTTTGACTTTCTCGCCTCTCCAAACCGTAAGCCAAAGAAGCCGCTGTCGGCTCATTTAAAATCCGTTTGACCTCAAGTCCGGCAATTCGTCCCGCATCCCGCGTCGCCTGTCGCTGCGAGTCGTTGAAATAAGCGGGAACAGTAATTACAGCCCCCGTCACCTCTTGTCCCAGATAGCGGCTAGCTTCATCGGCCAGTTTCCGCAACACCATCGCCGAAATTTCCTCTGGGGCAAAATCTTTTTTCAGGCGGGGACACTTGACTTTGATGTTCCCGTTGTCGTCGCGGCGAGTTGTGTAAGGGACGCGCTTTGATTCTGGAGTCAGTTCGGTATATTTGCGTCCGATGTACCGCTTGACTGCGTAAAAGGTGTTTTGCGGGTTGAGAACAGTCTGGCGTCTGGCCATCTGTCCCACAAGGCGTTCTCCTTCCTTTGTGAAAGCGACTACCGAGGGAGTTGTCCGCATCCCTTCTGCATTGGCAATCACAACCGGTTTGCCGCCTTCCATGACGGCTACTACTGAGTTTGTTGTTCCGAGGTCAATGCCAACTACTTTACCCATGCGTCAGTTGTCTCCTGTGGCGTTGTGTGTAACTTTTTCAATATAAGCGTTAAGTATGATTGCACTTATTGTACCGCGTCGAGAAGCGGGGGCTGCAGGGGGATTGCCTCACCTGCGGTTCAGGTTGCTGGGGTTGGCTGGGTGCGATCGACCTTTTTTCGATACGGTTTGGCGCAGCAACCGAGGAGCAAATTGATTAGAACTCATATCTTGCACCATTCTCAAGAACAGGCTTTCCGGCCTGTTCCACAAGAACATTGAATTTTTGTGGAACAGGCCGGAAAGCCTGTTCATAAATGGCTACTTGAGAATGGTGCAAGATACCAGTTAGAATGGAGAGCAAAAGTTATCCTATCATTAACATAGAGGTATCCTGAATGCCCGGATTAGAAGTATTGTATTCAGTTGAGTTTCTCAATCTAAAAGGCAAAGCAGTTAAAGATAAGTGGGATGAAGATTGAGGTTATTACAAGTAGGAATTACGCACGGGTGTCAGAAACCGGGTTTTTTTACGAAAATCTTTCGCACTCACCCACAGATTCGGTAAAAAACCCGGTTTCTTTGGCATAATCGATTTTAGAGGATAGCGATGATTGAAAAACTTACTCCAGAACAAGAAGATTTAATGCTAGCTTATGATGATAAGTGGCGGGAAATCATGTACTCCACTGAGCCGATCGACTGCGAAAAAGCAGCAGATGCAATTAAAGAAGCTTACCTTGTAATTGGCGAAAAAGAACCGGAAATTATTTTTTGCCACAGCCCCTATCAAGCTGTAAATCTTGTTCTTCGCGGCAAATCAATTACTCAGCTATACGAAGAATTTGGAGTTAATCTGGTCGATCGATTTACAGAAAAACTGTACTGCAAGACTTTGGATTCTATAATGGCACAGGCTTCAAATAAGTTATCTTCCCAGCTTTACCGGAAAGCATGGATGCGTTTTTCCGATCTTTTTAAGAAACTATTAGAATCTATTTTTTGTCATGAACCATTTCACTATAATGAGGATTATGAGTTTCTAGATTATATAATATGGGCAGAACTTGCTGCACGTTGTGACTTCTGCTTCTCCGTATTAAAGTGCAAATACCATCGCAGAAGGTGGCAAGCGCTTAAGTCTTTGACAACTCAATGCGGCTGGATTTTTACCTATGAAAAAGTTTGCATTGTGTGCGATCGCCCCCGCATCCTTTCCTTCGACAGCCAACACCGCCTCCACGCCGAAGGAGGACCCGCCATTCAATTTGCCGATGGGTACAGCCTCTATTCCTATCACGGCGTCACCTTACCCGAAAAATACGGCAAAATCCATCCGCATGAATGGCAACCTCAATGGCTTTTAGAGGAAGAAAACGCCGAACTCAAGCGAGTGCTAATTCAAGGAATTGGTTACGATCGCATTTGCTCTGAATTAGCAGCCGTTGAATTAGATACTTGGCAGGAATACACATTATTAAAAATTGATACAAACCTTGACGTGGAGCCGATTTATCTGTTAAAGATGACTTGTCCCAGCACCGGATTTATTCACGCTTTGCGAGTGCCGCCCGATATCAACTCAGCCAGAGAAGCGATTAAATGGGTGAATTGGGGAGTCGATCCAGAGGATTTTTCAGTACAAACTTAAGGAGGCAAGAGTTATGCAAAGCATTAAAGTGCGATCGCGCGTCGGTTCGGACGGGATGCTGCATTTGCAAGTCCCGGTTGGGATTAAAGATACAGATTTGGAAGTTATTGTAGTTTTCCAGCGCATAACACCCGCAACTGAGGCTAAAACACCGGAAGACTTAGGCTGGTCGCCCGGTTTTTTTGAGAGAACTTGCGGGTGCTTTCAGGATGAACCTTTAGTGCGGGGAGAACAAGGGGAATTTGAGGAACGGGAGGAATTGCTGTGATCTCAAATCCGGTAGCATCGGAATTAATGTTACCCACAGTCAGGAAACGGCAGTGCCGTGTCCCTACAATTAATTACGGTAGGGAAACGGCACTGCCGTTTCCTCTATATCATTCCGGTTACACCGGAATAGATATGATTTATCTTTGAGACACTAATATTTGCATCCGTAGTTCTTTCAATACAATACAATATTTGCCACCGCAATAAAACCATGAAATTTACCCTAGATGTAGAAAACAATCCCACAGGTTGGCCAGATCATACTCAACTACCCGAATCAGACGGTACTTTTGTGAAAAATTTTCAAGAACATCCCCAAAGCATCCTGCTAACAGATTCAATTACTCCCGTTTTGCAGAGAATTCACGCTGACGGTAACTATTGCATCGGTCAAGATAGCGGTATTTATTGGCGATTAACTGAGCCGCTAGAACGGGGTGCAGAAGCGCCGGACTGGTTTTATGTGCCTAATGTCCCGCCAACACTTGATGGTCAATCGCGCCGTTCATACGTGATGTGGCAAGAGTTTGTATCGCCGTTGATTGTGTTAGAGTTTGTATCCGGGAATGGTGCCGAAGAACGGGACAGAACTCCTTTATTGCGATCGGGAAAACAGGAAACTAAGCCGGGTAAATTCTGGATTTATGAAAATGTCATCCATCCGGCATTTTACGGAATTTATGAAGTAGCCAAGGCTAGTGTTGAAGTCTATCATCTGATCGAAGATAGGTATCAATTAGTTGCTGCAAATGAACGCGGTCATTATCCGATTGCACCGTTAGGAGTGGAATTGGGAATTTGGCAAGGAGTGTATCAAAATGTTGAATTACCTTGGTTGCGCTGGTGGGATAGTGAAGGGAATCTGTTGTTATCTGGATCTGAAAGAGCAGAACAAGAACGGCAAAGAGCCGATCGCGCCGAAGACCAATTAGAGCAATTGCGCGCTCAGTTGCGATCGGCTGGAATTGAACCAGAATTGTGAATTGTCTGAAAGTGCGATCGCCCCCAGCCCCAGCGATCGCACCTAAAAACTTTACAATGGCGATCGGGAACATCGATCGCTCCTATTGAAGCTAAAATCGAACAACAACCCAAAATAAATCTATGGGACTCTTTGACAAGATTCGCGGCGAATTTGTCGATATCATCGAATGGTTGGACAATACCAGCGACACCATTGCCTATCGATTCGAGCGTCACCAAAACGAAATTAAACAAGGTGCTAAACTAACTATACGACCCGGACAAATAGCAGTCTTTGTCAGCGAAGGCCGAGTTGCCGATGTCTTCGATCCGGGAATGTACGAACTGTACACCCGCAACTTACCCGTTCTGGGCACCTTAAAAGGTTGGCCCTACGGTTTCAACTCTCCCTTTAAAGCAGAAGTCTACTTTTTTAACACCAAAATATTTACCAACCTGAGATGGGGAACCTCTAACCCTGTAATTATCCGCGATCCAGAACTCGGCCCCGTGAGAATGCGGGCTTTTGGCACATACAACATTAAAGTTTCCCATCCAGAACAACTCTTAAAACAACTAATCAGCACTGACGGACTATTTCAAGTAGATGAAATCAGCGATCAACTCCGCAATACAATAGTCAGTGCCTTTGCCAATTGGGTTGGCAATTCCCGCGTTCCCCTGCTAGACTTTGCAGCCAACTACACCCACATGGGCGAACAGGTGCGAGTTGCCATAGAGCCAAGTATCCAGCAGTATGGGTTAGAGTTAACTCAGCTATTAATTGAAAACATTTCGATGCCGCCTGAAGTTGAAGAAGCACTCGACAAACGAGCCTCAATCGGACTTCTGGGAAATATGCAGCAATATACCCAATATCAAGCTGCTAACGCCATAGAAGCATCAGCAAATAACCCCAGCGGCGGCAATCAAGCATTAGAATTGGGCATGGGAATGGCACTAGGTCAGCAAATGACAAATATGATGCAGCCGCCAGCATCGCAAACTCCGCCGCCACCTCCCCCGCCAACACAAACTCAGTGGTATATTGCCCAGAACGGTCAACAATTAGGGCCTTTTGAGTTGCATCAACTTCTGCAAAATGGTTTGACACATCAGGTAATGGTGTGGCGTGCGGGTTTTGACGGCTGGAAGTTAGCATCGCAAGTGCCAGAATTAGCATCTTTGTTGGCGACAGTACCGCCGCCTCCCCCGCCCGCCGCCGCCTAAAATTTTGCATATTTAATTAATTGGTAATTGGTAGGCTTTCCCGATTACCAATTACATCACCAATAAACTATTATGAATACTTCGGAACCTGCTGTTAAACGTTTTCCATGTCCTAGCTGCGGCGCTTATTTAGAGTTCAACCCCCAAGCAGGAAAGCTCAAGTGTGCTTACTGCGGCTGGGAAGATGCAATTCCCCAAACTGCTGAAGAGGTAAAGGAAAATTCTTACGAACAATATCTCCAACTCGATCGCACGACGCTGACAACTTTATCAACAACAGCCCTTGAAGTAAAATGCAATGATTGCGGAGCAAGTGTTACTTTTGAACCGCCGAAAGTAGCGGGTAAATGCCCATTTTGTGCTTCGCCAATTGTGACGCAACCTGCAAAGGCTAGTCCTAGCGTCCACCCAGAGGGAATTGTACCCTTTGAAGTTAGTGATAAACAGGCCAGAGAAAGCATTCAGAAGTGGCTCAGCAATCGCTGGTTTGCTCCCTCTGCTTTGAAATCCCTAGCGCAGCAGGAGAAAATTCAAGGGGTTTATTTGCCGTTTTGGACTTACGACACTTATACGGTTAGTTACTATCAGGGTTCTCGCGGAGAACACTACTACGTAACTGAGACTTATACGGAAACCAACTCGGAGGGCGAAACTGAAACGAAGACTCGCCAAGTGCAACATACCAGGTGGTGGCCTGCTTCTGGCAGAGTCGATCGCCCTTTTGATGATATTCTGATTCCCGCTACAACTTCGATCGATCGCCCGCGTCTGGATGCGTTAGAACCTTGGCATCTCAAGGAGTCGCTGCGCGCTTACAATTCATCTTATTTAGCTGGGTTTGAAGCGCAGCGATCGCAAGTTTCTCTCACTCAAGGATTTGAATCTGCTAAAAATGTCATGGCCGGTACTATTCACTTCGATGTTTGTAGGCATATTGGAGGCGACGAGCAGCGGGTTCACAGCATTTCTACTGATTACAATGCTATCACTTTTAAGCATATTTTGCTCCCTGTGTGGCTGTGCGCCTATCGCTATCAAAACCAGCGATATCAAGTAATGGTTAATGCACGCACCGCTGAAGTTCAAGGCGAACGTCCCTACAGTGTTTGGAAAATTACTGCTGCTGTTGTTAGCGGTGTCGTGCTTGCGGGTGTTATGTACCTATTGTTTACTGGTAATTGGAAATATATCCGTGTGCCCGGCCTGCCTCAACCGCAACCCCAACCAACTTCCCTACCTGTACCGAGCCAAAAATTACCCCCAGTTCCTATTCCCTCTACCGCACCTGTACCGAGCCAAAAATTACCGCCAGCGCCTGTTCCCTCTACCGCACCTGTACCGAACAAAAAATTACCGCCAGCCCCTCTTCCCTCTTCACTGTAGCAATTCTGGATGGAGCAATCATCGGAGGCGGCGGAGGCATCGTAGGTGTAGTAGTCGCGATCGAGGTCAATCGATTTTAGATTTTAGATTTTAGATTTTAGATTTTAGAGGCGACCCCACGGATAAATGCGGGGGCAATAAGTGATTTTCGATTTTCGATTTTCGATTGATTCCCCGGATAAATCGCGTGGCGGGTACCACCTTTGAAATTCTTGGTCAGTAAAATTAACTCAATTATTATTTGCTCCGAATCAATAAATTTAAGGTAAATCTACCTTAAGGAGTACACAAGAGGGTTTTTACGTAATTTTTTTAAAACACCTAAATTAAAGAGAGCTTATTCTCTTTAATTTAGGTGTTGCTTTAAGGATAGATTATGAGTACAGTCTATTTAATTGTACTGAGAATTTTAATAAAAATACTATTTTCAGAAAAGATATATAAAATACGAACTATCAACATTTAAGAACACATTGAAGAACTGCACTTTATAGCATATTAAACATACTGAGAAAGCGAAATTTGTAAATATCTTGTGTCAAAAATCAAACAAATATTTAATTATTACAAAAAAAATAACAGAATAGGAGAATCACTTGTATGAATCAAAATCAAATTAAATGGTTGGCGGCAGCTCTAATGCTAATAGATCACATCGGATTGATGATTGAAGCAGAACCCATGCGTATCATGGGCCGCCTCAGTTTTCCGTTGTTTAGTTGGGTGTTTGCTCAAAACTGGAAACGACCGGGGGACAAAAATCCTCTAATTACTCGACTGATATTATTTGGGGTACTTTCTCAAATACCTCATATGTTACTTTTTGGCAATTTACAGTTAAACATCATGTTTAGCTTTGCCGTAGCAGCACTAACTTTGAGCTACATCCGACGCTTCGATCGCAAAATTGCAGTTTTAAGCACAGGTCTAGTAACTGCTCAAATTTTAGGAGTGAGTTACGGGTGGTATGCAGTGGCTTGCCCGCTATTGATGATTAGGTGGAAAGGAGGAGGATCTCGCCTTTGGTGGTTCGGCTGGACTATAGCAAATATCGGATATGCAATTAGTTGCCAAAGCTGGATTCAAATTTTCGCCATATTCGCGCCGCTAGTTCTGGCATACTACGATACCTCTAAAGACAAAAAACCCACGGCTATAGAAAAAAGATTTTTCTATTATTTTTACCCACTACACCTTGGGGGGCTAGCGGCACTGCGAACAATTGTCTAAATAAGACTGGGAATTCTAATTACTTAATTCTTGATTTTTTATTTAAACGAAGTACAACCGCGTCTCTGAGCGATCGCCCCCAGAAGAGTGCGATCGCTTTCTAAACTCTATTGCCAACATTCAACTGACCGAGGCGCTTCAAAATACTCAGCACGCTGTACAAATCATTCCCCGGATTGAAAAGGTAAAACTTCCTAGAAAAAGCGTACTGTGCTTTTTCCCGCTTAACTAACTTGACAAATAGAAAATCTGCCCCATTCATTAACAATCCGTAAGTAGGTCGATCGGCACTCAGATTAGCTAACATATAAGCCAGTAACTGCGGAATCCCTACCTCCAAAGAAAACGCAGCTTTCTTAGATTCAATAACTACTACCCAAAACTCCTGAAACAAAGCCAAAACATCCAACTGTCCCCTGACAATAGTTCCTTCATCCTCGTCAACAATTTCTACCGATTTTTCGGAAGTAACATGAAAAGGA
Source organism: Microcoleus sp. B6-A1 (assembly GCF_036705085.1). Taxonomy (NCBI): domain Bacteria; kingdom Bacillati; phylum Cyanobacteriota; class Cyanophyceae; order Oscillatoriales; family Microcoleaceae; genus Microcoleus; species Microcoleus sp. B6-A1. Next base: position 41,297 of record NZ_JAUBTU010000025.1, on the reverse strand, counting down.
GCAAGATAGAAATCAGCTAAATCCAAAAACGGAGACAGCACAACCATTTTGACTGTATTTTCTAGAAGTGGCGGATGTTTGAGCAAATTCCTGTAACTTGCCTTCACTCTGTCCAGCCGCTGTTTTTCAGCATCATTGATTTCTGGCAAATCATCTTGCCACTCGCGAAAGAATTGGTCATCTTCAACCCACTCAATTTTGAATTGGGTTTCCAAATCGTTCAACGCGACATTTCTAGCTTGAATTGTTTGTACCATAAATTTAAGTAAGCAATTCATCAAAATTTGCTCTTAATTTATGATAGCAATAATTGCTAAATTTCCGTTAATCAGGAATTAGGCATACACACCAAAGAAACCGGGTTTTTTACCGAATCTATGGGTCACAACGAAGTAGGGTCGTAAAAAACCCGGTTTCTGACCACCCGATCGCCCCGCACCCCTCACCTCCACCTTCCCCAATTCCCAAAAAAATGTAACGAGTTGTAAAGTATAATTAAACCGAAGCGAACACAGAGGCCAAGTAGTATCAAATGCGAGTTGCGATCGCCGGAGCAGGCTTAGCAGGACTTTCCTGCGCTAAATATCTTACCGACGCGGGCCACACCCCCATCATCCTAGAAAGTCGGGACGTACTCGGCGGCAAAGTAGCCGCCTGGAAAGATGCAGATGGCGACTGGTACGAAACCGGCCTCCACATCTTCTTCGGTGCATACCCGAATATGCTCCAACTCTTCAAAGAACTTGACATTGAAGACCGGCTGCAATGGAAAGAACACTCGATGATTTTCAATCAGCCGGAAACCCCCGGAACCTATTCCCGCTTTGACTTTCCCGACCTTCCGGCCCCCTTCAACGGCGTCGCAGCCATCTTGAGCAACAACGATATGCTCACCTGGCCCGAAAAAATCCGCTTCGGTATAGGTTTGATTCCGGCGATGCTTCAGGGTCAAAGATACGTCGAAGAAATGGACAAATACTCGTTTTCCGACTGGCTCAAAAAGCAAAACGTCCCCCCCAGAGTCGAAAAAGAAGTATTCATCGCCATGTCCAAGGCGCTCAACTTCATCGACCCCCACGAAATATCTGCAACCATACTGCTGACAGCCCTCAACCGCTTCCTGCAAGAGAAAAATGGCTCGAAAATGGCTTTTTTAGACGGTTCCCCCACAGAAAGGTTGTGTCAGCCGATGGTAGACTACATAACTGAGCGCGGCGGTGAAGTCCGGCTGAACGCACCCATTGGGGAGTTTTTGCTCAACGATGACAACACGGTGCGCGGCTTCCACATTCGGGGCGTCAAAGGGGCAGAGTCAGAAATTCTGACGGCCGATATTTACGTTTCCGCGATGCCGGTTGACCCGCTGAAGCTGATGATGCCGAAACCTTGGGGCGAAATGGATTATTTCAAACAGCTCGAAGGTTTGGAGGGAGTACCCGTCATTAATGTACACTTGTGGTTCGATCGCAAGCTAACTGAAATCGACCATTTGCTGTTCTCGCGATCGCCCCTGCTGAGCGTCTACGCCGACATGAGCAACACCTGCCGCGAATATGCCAACCCAGACAAATCAATGCTGGAACTGGTTTTAGCACCGGCCAAAGACTGGATAGGCAAATCTGACGAAGATATCGTCGCAGCCACAATGGTCGAGTTAGAAAAACTCTTTCCCGATCAAATCCCAGAACCAGCCAAACTGCTCAAATATCACGTAGTCAAAACCCCTCGTTCCGTCTACAAAGCCACTCCCGGACGCCAGCAGTGCCGTCCCACGCAAATAACTCCCATTAGCAATTTCTATCTAACGGGGGATTATACGATGCAGCGTTATCTTGCGAGTATGGAAGGTGCCGTGCTTTCTGGTAAGCTGACAGCGCAGGCTATTTCGACGGCCAATAACAAATGAAAAATTAAGAATTTTTCATAAAGACGTAAAAGAATCTCCCGTTTTCTAAACGGGGGAGTGTCAATTCTAATCTTTAAATTTCTTATTCTCGGATGCTGCAACTGTCAAAACTCCAGTGCATGAGAACTCTGGCCTCTTTGGATGAATCCTACGAACTGTGCCGCCAAGTCACGGCGAGTTATGCCAAAAATTTTTATTTAGGCACTCAACTCATGCCCGAAGCCAAGCGTCGGGCGATTTGGGCGATTTACGTCTGGTGCCGCCGCACCGACGAACTCGTAGACGGGCCGGGTTCTGATGCAACGACCCCTGAAACCCTCAATTTGTGGGAAAAACGGCTAGAATCGGTGTTTGCCGGCCATCCTCACGATGACTACGACGTAGCTTTGGTGGATACGCTGTCTCGTTTCCCGATCGACATTGGGCCGTTTCGAGAGATGATTGCGGGCCAGCAAATGGACTTGTACCGCAGCCGCTACGAAACTTTTGAAGAACTCAATCTTTACTGTTATCGAGTAGCGGGTACTGTCGGGCTGATGTCGATGTCTGTTATGGGTGTAGGCGAATCGAACTCCGCTGCTAACTGGAATTGGCACTGGGGGAATAGAATTCCCAAAGAAGAAGCCATCTCCCTCGGTATTGCCAAGCAGTTGACTAATATTTTGCGCGATGTCGGAGAAGACGCCCGCCGCGGCCGCATTTACATTCCCTTAGAAGACTTAGCCTTGTTTAACTACACGGAAGAAGATTTATTCAACGGTGTGATTGACAACCGCTGGCGGGAATTGATGCGGTTTCAAATTCAGCGAGCTCGCAAATTATACGCCAGCGCCGAACCGGGAATTAAAGTGCTCAGTCCCGATATTCGCTGGACTGTTTGGGCTGCTACAATGCTCTACAGCAGAATCTTAAATGCGATCGAACGCAATCAGTATGATGTGTTTCAGAAGCGGGCTTACGTTACCAATTCTCAGAAACTGCTGTGTCTCCCCGCCGCTTGGATGAAGTCAAAAGTGCTTTAGCCGCAGGCAATTTTGCTAGCGATTCGGCAACGGGTAAGGGGTATTTGTCAAGTTACAAATTATATGATGTCCAGCAAATTGCATATTAGGTTTGTGGGGACGCGGTAGTGCCGTGTCCCTATGTTTGGTTAGTTAATTTAAGTCAAACTATAAGTCAAATTAGTGGAGTAGCGGGCGGAATTTTCAATTGGGCGATCGAAGTTTCCAACAATTGCTTTTCCTGCTGGAGTTTTGCTTCTAAATTTTGAATTTGTTCTCGGCGGGCTTCAACTTCAATCAAGCGGCGAGACAATTCTTGACTCTGCAAAGTGAGAGATTGCCTCCACCCTTCTGCTTTCTGGGCTTCTTGCTGCAAAAAATCGGGAGTAAAGCCTGTTGTTAAATATTTCTCAACTAATTGTAGTACCCAGTTTGTAGCGGATTGAATATTGACAACCTGGTTATTTTCGCCAATATCTGCTAATACTAAAATCCCTTCATTTAAAACATTAGTTGCAGAGTAAATTGGATTTTGAGCAAAATCTTGCGGTAATGTCAAGAAACATTCTTCACTAAGAATAGCCCAAGTATCATCAGAATTTTGGCAAGCCAGCAATTGCAGACTTATCTCGCCTAAATTTTCCTGATTTTGTACTTGGGCTAAATATAACATGAGGGTTATTAGTGATTGGTAATTTTTGTTTGGCCTAATTTTTACTATTTTTCTCACACGGAAGTGCGATCGTCCTAAAAAGGAATATACTCAACAGCATTCATCCATTCATCAGATTCCGAGGCTAAAGTAATGAGTTCCAAATCCTTAACAAATTGTCCGATCGTACCGCCTAGCTGATGTCCAAATATCAAACCAGCAAACTGTCTTTCCTGACGCTGCCAATCTTGAGCCATTGCCCTAAAACGGATATCTTGAGTAAACAATACTCTCCCTAGCTGAGTGGCACGTTCCAAAAGTTCATCATCCGGCAATTCTGTCGCACCATCTTCGATCGCCGTCAAAACATCTACACCACGACGGCGCAACTGCTCGGTAATTGCTTGGGGAATGTGAACGTCCATGTACAGAAAAATTGCCACTTACAATAATCCCTTAGCTCGCATTCTCACGAAAAATGGTGAAGGTAAAAGCAAAGATTTTTCCTGTTGTACCTGCTCCCATTCCGCGCGAATCTCCTGCTCAATTTCAGATTGAAAGTCGAAGTAATAAGCCATCGCTGCATGAGCCTCCGACGGCATCAAATAAGGATGCTGGCGGCACATTTCTTCGACTGACCAACCGTAAGCTAAATAATCCATCACAATCTGAACAACCCGCACGCGGGGTATCCGCTGCAACCGTGCGGGTTGACCCGCTACTTTCTCGATATGAGGATAAATTATTGATAGCATAGTGAGATCCCAAACTAAAATCTCTAAATAGTTAAGTTAAAAACCAAAGACCTTGTAAAATCTTATTTGATTATAGCCGATCGCGCCTGCGGTGCGTGAGAGTCAATATTTTCCTTGGGATTCCCAGGTTTTTCGCCCTCACGCACCCTACAAATTGACTAAAAACCGTCAACTGTCAACTCTTAAAACAACTTTAGCCGATCGCGCAAAATCTCGGCTTGTTTTTCGGCTTCCGCCAAAGCATCCCTCGCCCCCTGAACCACATCAGGAGTAGCCTTATCCACAAACTTCTGATTAGTCAAGCGCGCCGCAGTATGCTTAATTTCAGCTTCCACCTTGCTCAACTTCTTCTCCAATTTAGCACGCAAAGCCGCCAAATCAACCACCCCAGCCAGAGGAATCAATACTTGCACAGTACCGACTACCCCAGCAATTGACCCCCCTTGCCCCCCCTTACCAAGGGGGGGATTAAGGGGGGGTTCTGCATCCAAACTAGCCGTAACAGTCAGATTTTCGACTTTTGCCAAATCCTGAATATAAACACCTCCATCTGAGATGATTTGGCGTTCTTTCTCGCTTTCGCTTTGCAAAATCGCCGTCACCTTCACACTGGGTTTGATATCAGCATCTGCCCGCAAATTGCGAATAGTGCGAATTGTACCGAACAACAACTCAAACTGCTGTTCTAATTCAGCATCAATTAGCGAGATATCAGCTTCAGGATAAGCTTGCAAAGCCAAACATCGATCGTCACCTGTTTGAGTCAGAGTGTGCCAAATCTCCTCAGTAATGTGTGGCATAAAAGGATGTAGTAGTTTCAGAATCCCTTCCAACACAAAAGCAAAAGTTTGCTGGGCCACTTTCTTAGAATTTGGTTCAGCATCCTGTTGCAAGCGAGACTTGACTAACTCAATATACCAGTCACAGAAATCGCCCCAAATAAACTCATAAAGTCCCTTCGCCGCTTCCCCCAAACCGTAATTTTCCAAACAATTGCGGCTTTGCTGTACAACTTGATTGTAGCGAGAAAGAATCCAGCGATCGCACAATTCCAACCCTTCCTCTCTCCCCCCCTCAACAAGGGAATCTTCTTCTCTCCCCCCCTTAGTAAGGGGGGGTTGGGGGGGGTGAGGAATTCCCAACTGCTGCGGCGTCTGTCCCTCCAAATTCATCATCACAAACCTAGCCGCATTCCACAACTTATTCGTGAAATTCCGCGAAGCTTCCACTGATTTCGATTCATCAGTTTTGCGATCGTACTCCATACGAATATTTTGACCGGCCCCTACCACTTCCTTAACCAAGGTGTAGCGCAAAGCATCAGTACCGTACTTACCAATCAACAGCAGCGGGTCGATACCGTTATTTTTACTCTTCGACATTTTCTGACCGTTTTCATCCAACACCAAACCGTGAATGTAAACAGTATCAAAAGGCATCTTTTCAGTAAAATGTCCGGCCATCATCGTCATTCTAGCAACCCAGAAAAAGATGATATCAAAACCTGTTACCAAAGTAGTTGTCGGATAGTAAAACTCCAAATCTTTAGTTTCGTCAGGCCATCCCAGAGTTGAGAAAGGCCACAACCCAGACGAAAACCAAGTATCCAGTACATCTGGATCTCTTGCTAGCTGCACATCCTTACCAAATTTAGCCGTAGCTTTTTCCTTAGCTTCAGCTTCAGTTTTCGCCACCACAAACGGCGTTGTATCAGTAATTTCGCCCTGGGTTTCGCTAACAGCATACCAAGCAGGGATTTGGTGTCCCCACCACAATTGTCGGGAGATACACCAATCCTTCAGCTTCACCAACCAATCGCGATAAACCTTTGTCCATCTGTCAGGAACAAAGACTGGTGAGTTACTTTGATCTAATGCTTCTAAAGCACGTTGAGAAAGAGGATCTATCTTTACAAACCATTGCGTAGATATCAAAGGTTCGACCGCAACTTTGCCACGTTCGCTGAAAGGAACAGTATGCTTATAATCTTCTATTTTAACCAAAACCCCGTCACTTTCTAACCGCTGCACCACATTTTTCCGGGCAACAAATCGGTCTTGTCCCTGGAACTCTCCGGCATTTTCATTTAAAGTGCCGTCCTTATTCATAATGTTAATAAACGGCAAATTGTGACGCTTACCCATCTCGAAGTCATTCGGATCGTGGGCGGGTGTCACCTTGACACAACCAGTTCCGAAAGTCGGATCGACAAACTCATCAGCAATGATTGGGATTTCGCGATTTGCGATCGGCAAAGTCACAGTTTTACCGATAAGATGTTTGTAGCGATCGTCCTGTGGATTCACCGCCACCCCAGTATCGCCCAACATTGTTTCCGGCCGAGTCGTCGCCACTTCCAAATAACCAGAACCATCCGTCAAAGGATAGCGGAAATGCCACAAATGGCCCTCAACTTCCTGCTGGTCTACCTCCAAATCCGACACAGCAGACTGACTAGCCGGACACCAATTCACCAGGTAATTACCGCGATAAATCAGCCCCTCATCGTACAGGCGGACAAATGCTTCTAAAACAGCAGCGGATAAGCCTTCATCCATAGTAAAGCGTTCACGCGACCAATCAACAGACACGCCCAAACGCCGCAATTGATTAGTAATAGTATTGCCCGATTCAGCTTTCCACTCCCAGGCCCGTTCCAAGAATTTTTCTCTGCCTAAATCGTGGCGAGTTTTGCCTTCTGCTTTGAGTTGCTTTTCGAGAATAGTTTGAACGGCGATGCTAGCATGATCCGTTCCCGGCAACCACAGGGTATTGCGTCCAGTCATGCGGTGATAGCGGACGAGGACATCAATCAGCGTCTCTTCAAAAGCGTGTCCCATGTGGAGGCTGCCGGTCACGTTAGGCGGCGGGATAACTACGCAGTAAGGTTCGCCGCCTTTTTCGGGGTCAGCTTTGAAGGTTTGGTTGTCTTCCCAGTATTTTTGCCATTTGGCTTCGGTGGCTTGGGGGTCGTATTGGGGTGGTAGGTTTGCGGTCATTGGCGAGAGGGTGCAGGTTTTATATATAAGATTGTGCCACAGGAGAGGGAAGAGAAGAGTTTTGAACCGCAGAGGGCGCTGAGGGCGCTGAGGGAAGAGTGTTGCGAGGGTTTTGGATGTCGTAAAAAAACCTTTCATCCCTCCCCTCTCTGGGCTCTCTGTGTTCTCTGCGGTAAAATCCTCTTAATATCTATTCACCTCTTTACAATCCACTCCATTAAGAGAAGAGGTTTGAACCGCAGAGGGCGCAGAGGGCGCTGAGGCAAGAGTGTTGCGAGGGTTTTGGATGTCGTAAACAAACCTTTCATCCCTCCCCTCTCTGCGCTCTCTGTGTTCTCTGCGGTAAAATCCTCTTAATATCTATTCACGTCTTTACAATCCACTCCATTAAGAGAAGAGTTTTGAACCGCAGAGGGCGCAGAGGGCGCAGAGGGAAGAGTGTGGGGAGGGTTTTGGATTATGATTGTGATTATTGGTTTGAGAAGAGGAGAGAAGAGAGTTGGAAGATGATCTGAATGAGTTGACTTATGCGGTGATTGGGGCGGCGATGGAGGTTCATAAGGAGTTGGGGCCGGGTTTTTTGGAAGCGGTATATGAGAATTCGTTGCGTGAAGAACTCGCTCTCCGGGGAATTCCTTTTGACCCTCAACCTACGGTGAATGTCCTTTACAAGGGTGTTGTGGTTGGGGAAGGCAGATACGATATGCTGGTTGCCAACACTCTTGTTATTGAATTAAAGTCAGTCCAAACTATACTTCCTATCCATGAGGCTCAAGTTATATCATACCTGAAAATGACTGGTTATCCTCTAGCCCTTCTCATCAACTTTAATGTCCGCTTTTTAAAAGAAGGAATTCGCCGCCTCATCCTGTCGTAAAAAAACCTCTCATCCCTCCCCTCTCTGCGCTCTCTGCGGTAAAGTTCTCTTAATATCTCTAATTATTTCACCTCCTTATAATCCACCCCATAACTCGTATCTCTCCCCGACAAATACGTCGTTTTCCCCGTTAAAGTCTCCAGAGCTTTTTTCGTTTCAGCCGAAGTAATCGAATTCAGTGGCACGCCGAACTTGCTAGCCAAACCAGCGGCGACGCCCACACCTTGTCCTTGATAAATATTCACCGTCGCAATTCGCCCGACGGATACAGCCATACCGACATAACCCGACGATCGCCCGACAATGGCTAAATTCTTGACTTTGCTAGCCAAAGCGCTTTCTATCCCGAAATTATAGACGGGTAGCGGCGGAATTCTCGCAGATAAATTCTTGACTCCGCCCCGCATATCGAAATCGTAGGAAAAACTGCCGATCGACTTGGACGCTGCTGTTCCCCCTTTGATAATCTCCTTCCCCGTCAGCGGATCTACCACCTCGCGAACGTTCAAACTTTGCCTGATATAAATCTCGTCTGGAATAAATACTCTCACATCTTTACCAGATTTCTTTTGTAGCCAGTGTTGGAGATGTGACATTTCTTTAATCATCTCAGGAGTCGGTTTTCTGCCGTTAGCTTCCATCTTCATGATTTGGTCAACTTGGTATTTAAACAGAAACCCGTTCCAGGACAGCACATTTTTGTTATAAACGCAGACATTGCCTTTATCAAAAAAGAATCCTTTATTTTGACTAAAGGGCAGATTTCTGTCTATGTGATACGCTGCTCCTATGGCTACGCTTCTGATGTCGTAGCCGTCTGTATATGGCTGATAAATCGTACTCCAGAAATTCCTCAGCCAGAATTTTGTACTGGCCGGATCTTTAGATTTCATAATGCTTTCTTTAATCTTTTTTACCAAAGGTCGATTGTAGAGAATGTCATCTTCTATGCTGCGGAATTCGGACATTGTTATACCTGTAATTGTCGGAACTACAGAGACTGCTAAAGTTTCATTTTTTGATTTTATATTTTGAGATTCATATCCTGTATAATAAGATAATCCGGCTTTTCTGGCTAATTCCGCGTCTTGAGTTACGTCAATAAAAGAGTTGGCTTTAATTCTTAAGGTGCTGCCTTTTACTTCGGCATATTCGATTTTTTTATCTACGACGTGGGGAGTAAGAGTTGAGTTGGAAATTACTCTGACTTTTGCTGCTGAAAGCATTTGCCGGAGAGCTTGATCTGCCCTTTTTGGGTCTAAGCAAGATTCGCGCGCATTCGCTTTATCTAAGAATTCCTTAAAACATTGGGCGTAGGGTTGGCGGTACCAATCGGGGATTTTATCTAAATCGATGTAAGCTAAACCGCCGCGGGTGAGTAAGCCGCCCAAAGGTGCTCTTCCGTAGTTCGATCGCACGATCGCAACTTTGCCCTTTGCGCCTAAAGTTTTCTTCGCCCATATCGCCGCACATATCCCCGGTACTTCATCACCATATACTACTACATCGAACGTTTGCTCCGGTGATTTTTTGGGAGGTACCGGAGGCGGGCTGCTGGGTTTTTGCTGCAGAGTTCCATTGTCTAAGGTAGCACTTGCTGGGTCTCTATTTGCGATATAATTTTCTATTTCTCTGAAAACCGGATAATTCAGTAAAAGTTTTAGGGCGGCAAAGATGATTGCAATTGAAGCTAGTTTCTTGAAAGTAGAGAGCATTCAGTTGACTCGTGGATAAATTTGCAATACCTGATAGGGAAGTTCAGGGTTTACGGAGTTGAATATAGCACGTTTAGATAATTTCGACACAGTTTTAAATTTTCCGGGAACCGTGGTAAACGAATCTTCTCAACCCAAACCTGGTGATGCTGTCCTTGGCGGCCAAAATGCTACAATTACATCAATCACAAATTGAAACATAAAAAACATGACTTTTGAGGCGGTTTTAAATCTTGTCAAGCACTTGTCTCTAGCCGAAAAGTTACGATTGATTAAGTGGATAGTTCCTGAAATAGAACGAGAATTAGTTGTTGGGCCGACTCCCCGCAAATCATTGTGGGGTTTATGTGCTGACTTGGGAATTGCACCTTCTGCCGCTGATATAGATGAAGTTCGCAGCGAAGAATGGGCGAATTTCCCAAGGGAGGATTTCTAATGCTGCGTGCTGTAGCTGATACTCATGCTATTATCTGGTATATCTTTGCCGATTCACGACTTTCGGTGACTGCTAGAACGACAATAGAAGAGATAGCTGCCGAAGGAAATCAGGTGGCTTTTTCATCAATTACATTAGCAGAAATTGTCTATCTGAGCGAGAGAGGGCGGATTAATTCAACTACTCTCGATCTATTATTGAGAGAAGTTGAGAGCGATGATGCCTTATTGGTTGAAATTCCTTTCGATCGCAATATAGCTTTGACTTTAAGGCAAGTTGACCGATCGCAAATTCCCGATTTACCCGATCGCATTATTGCTGCTACTGCTTTGTATCTTAATGTACCCGTTATTAGTCGCGATCGCCGGATTCAATTATCTAGTATAGACACAATTTGGTAAATCTGAGCACTCGGCGCAAGTTGAAATTTTCCGGGAACTGTTGTTAGCGGTTTTGCCTGCGTTACTGGTTTGGGAGGGCTATTGATGCGGGTAAGGATGGTGGGTGCGATCGTACTTTATGACTCCCGACTTTCCCAGCCACTTGTAATGTGATACTGAGAGGGAAGTAAGGGCGAGATAGGCACCCAAATCATTGACTCAGTGGTAAATTTAGATCAAACTGAGGTATGGCGGTAACTTAAGGAGGTACAAAAAAGTGACAGAAGAAACACAGATGACGATTGAAGAGATTGACGAAACATCCCCCCATTTAGAAACTGTTATAGCCCTAGGTGATGCCAATAAAAAAACTCTGGGCTTTTTTACAGAAGGTGCTTTTCGCGAAAGTGCAAGAGATCGGGTGATACTTATAGCACTCACTCCTCAAAAAAATTGCATTGGCTATCTGCTTTACCGACCAGTGCGTCGCAGCAACATTATTGTTATCGTTCATCTCTGCGTCGATCCTGCATATCGCGGTCGGGGTGTTACTAAACAGCTAGTCAATTCCCTCAGCCAAAAAACTCAGAATTTTTATGGAATTCAACTCAAATGCCGTCGCGATTATGGAATAGACAGAATGTGGGAAACATTGGGTTTTATTCCTCTTAACGATCGCCCGGGAAGAAGTAAGGAGGGTAAACTGCTTACTGTTTGGTGGTTGGATCACGGTCATCCAACTATATTTTCTCAAGCTGCTGCACAACAACTAGAGTCTAAAATTTGTGCTGTTATTGATACAAGTATTTTCTTAGAATTGCACGGTAATGAAGATATTGAAAGCGCCGAATCAGACTCTCTACTTGCTGACTGGTTACAAGATTATTTGGAATTGTGTATTACCGATGAGATTTTTAAGGCAATAAACGCGATCTCTGAGGTCGCTCTAAGAAAGCGTAAACGCCTGTTAGGGGAGACTTTTACTAAAATCCACTGCGAGCGGCAGGCTTTTGAAACAAAATTTAAGTCTCTCAATCGTCTAATTTCCAGTATCAATATTGATGAAATAAACGAAGTATTAGTTCGTCAATTAGCACAAGCTATTGCTGCTGATTACTTAATTTTTTTAACTCGCGACCCCAAAATATTAGCTTTAGCAGATGCCGTCTATGAAAACTTTAGTTTAGCAATTATGACTCCTACAGACTTAATTGTTAAACTGGATGATGTTCGCAGAGATACTCAATATCAACCAGTACGGTTTGTCGGCATACAGAATCTCACCATTCAACTAATTGATAGCAAATTTGATAAATTACTGTTAACTAACTGTTTTTATGCGGTTGATAGGGGAGAAAAAATAGCCGATTTTCAGAAAAATCTGCGCCAGATAATTTCCAATCCCGATAAATTCAAGTGTCAGGTCGTTTTAGATGGTGAAAATCAACCGCTTGCTTTAATTGCCTATTGCCAACATAAAAATCACGAATTAGAAGTTACAATGCTCCGAGTTAAACGCGGTGTTCTAGCAGCGGCACTTGCACGGTACTTACTTTTCCACTCCATATCAGTTTCAGTAAAAGAAAACAGGCAATTTACGAGACTTACTGACCAGTATTTCGATGAAATTGTTATACAAGCTATTCAAGAAGATGCTTTTGTTCGAGTTAATAATGGGTATTTAAAGGCAAATCCGCCTGTAGCAGAAACAGCAGCGGATATGTCTCAAAAACTGGCAAACCTAGCAAAAATAGGGGAAGAATATAATTTTTGCATGAAAATTGCCGAGACCCTTAACACTCCCGAATTAATTCAAGATATAGGAACGATGGCAGAGCTTGAACGTCGCCTTTGGCCTGCTAAGATTATTGATGCTGACCTCCCTACTTTCATGATTCCCATTCAACCCAGATGGGCCAAAGACTTATTCGATGAAGAGTTAGCTAAGCAGTGCCTTTTTGGCTCTAAAATTGAGCTAGCCTTAAAACGGGAACTTGTATATTATAAAAGCAAGTCAGCTAATGGTGGCCTCAGACCGGGTGTTATTGGTAGAATTTTATGGTACGTCAGCTCCAATTCATCATTTACTCAGGGGACAAAAGAGGTTAAAGCTTGCTCTAGACTAGAGGAAGTTATAATAGACAAGCCGGAAAAACTCTATCGACAATTTCGCAGCTTAGGAGTCTACGAATTAAAAGATTTAATGACAATAGCCAAAGAGGAACCAAACGCAGATATCATGGCGATAAGATTCAGCCACACTCAGCTTTTCACGAACCCATTGACATTAAAGAGAATTCAGGGAATACTGGGTAAGCAGACAACGGTTCAAAGCGTATTTAGGGTTTCAAAAACTAATTTTGGAATAATCTACAAAGAAGGAACCGCGACCTAGAAAGAGGATAATCACAAATGTCAAATATCTTATTATTATCTATTCGTCCCGAGTACGCAACTAAAATATTCGATCGTACAAAAACAGTTGAACTGCGCCGAGTCCGGCCTCGACTTTTGGATGAAGGAGATCGAGTGGTAGTCTATGTTTCCTCTCCCGAAAAAGCTGTAGTTGGTTCTTTCAAGGTGGATAATATTGTTGAAAAACCCATCACAGAGCTTTGGGAGGAAGTGGAAAAAATAGCAGGAATTAGCCATGAAGAATTTTTTGATTATTACAAAGGTGTAAAAGTAGGTGTAGGCATCTTTTTAAAAGATATTCATAGGTTTAGTCAGCCAGTAGAGTTACATCGTTTAAGAAACAAGTTACCTAACCTTAAACCGCCACAGAGTTTTCGATACCTGACAGCTAATCAGTTTAACATTGTCAATTTATTAGGAGAACGTTAGACAGGAAGTGTTGCTGAAAAATATTAATTAATCGACAGTATTTGAGAATAGCATGGAAGCGGAAAAAAAGGCTGAGTTTGTCAAATTATTTCAAGAATTTGTCAATTCATATCCATACACTCCCGATGGGTTGCGTCACACAGCGGCTTACCAGGAGCAGCGTCAGCAGGGGCGTCGAAATTTTGAAGCGGTCGCTGCTGCTGCTGAGTATGGAGAAGATGTGACTGAATCTATAATGTTGAAACTTCTACCTTACCAAGACTCTCCTACTAATCGACAAATGGGAGCCTGGATTCATATTAATCCGTGCATAATAAAAGGGTTATTATGGAATTCAAAATCGTATAAAAAATTGTCATTAATAGCGCCAGTAAGAATTGCCGAATTAATTTTTTATTTAGTCTGCTGTTGTAACGACGATCCGAGTCAGCTATATTCGACCTGTAGAGAGTTTTCAGAAGAAATGCGCGTCTCCTGGTTCGGCGAGATAGGAATGCTAACGCCTATCCTCAATGCTCTCCGTCCCGATGACTTTCTCGCGATTAATGATAAGTCAATACAGGTGATTAACTATTTCGCCAATACTGCCTACAGCAAACAGCTAATAGACTACTCCGATGCTAACTTAACCGGACACAACCTGATTAAAGAATTAACTAAAGAAATGCACCAGCCTGGCGTTCCATCTATCCGAGAGGACGATCTATTTGATATGTTCTGCCACTGGCTTGTAGAAATAAAAAAATATGACTTTCCTAGTAACGAAGGGCCATTAGTAGATGAGGCAATTGTGTTTGAATACGCTGTAGAAGAAGGAGAGTTGCAACCGGAATATCTTTTGAACCAATGCGCCGAAGAAACTGGCTTTGACGAAACAGAACTAAACCGCTGCATACGCACCATCCACCGCAAGCAACAAGCCATCCTGCAAGGCCCGCCCGGAACCGGAAAAACCTTCATAGCGGAAAAACTAGCCAAACATTTAATCGGTGGCGGCGATGGCTTCTGGGAACTGATACAATTTCATCCAGCCTATACCTATGAAGACTTCATTCAAGGCATCCGCCCGCAAAGTCAAGACGGGCAATTAACATATCCCATAGTTCCCGGTAGATTCCTAGAATTTTGCGAAAAAGCCGAAGCCTGTGAAGACACTTGCATTCTCATTATTGATGAAATTAATCGCGCAAATTTATCTCAGGTATTTGGAGAGTTGATGTATTTGCTTGATGACCGCGATCGCACTGTTAAACTAGCCAGCGGTAAACTATTTAGAATCCCTAAAAATGTCCGTATCATCGGCACAATGAACACAGCAGACCGTTCTATTGCCTTAGTCGATAACGCACTCCGCCGCCGCTTCGCATTCATTCCCGTTTATCCAAACTATGAAGTGCTGCGACAGTATCACCACAGAGAGGAAACAGGTTTTCCAGTTGATAAATTAATTAGCCTTCTCAAAAATGTCAATCTGGCAATTAACAACAAACACTATGAATTAGGCATCTCTTTCTTTTTGACAAAAACCTTAGCTGAAGATATCCAAGATATTTGGCAAATGGAAATTGAGCCATACCTAGAAGAATATTTCTTTGATCAGCAGGAAAAAATGGATGAATTTCTCTGGGATAAAATTAAAGACAAATTAAGCAATTGATAATCTAACGCTACCATTATTACCGAAAACACGGCGTTACAGCATCTATGAAACCAGAATCGCCCCAAATGATCGAACTCACAGAATATAAATCCGAAAGCTTTGAACGAGGTTTTATCCCGGAAGCAGTAGGACAAAAAATATACCAGAATTATGCCAAGGAGATAGATATAGAATTTCCCAACCCTAAAACTAAATATAAATGGGAATTAAAATCTAAAGGCAGAGTTGGTAATATTCCAATTACTCCCGACTTTAAGATTTTTATCCGCCCCAAAGTTCCGATAACAAACTTATTCGGAATGCTTGACTATGCCTACAAACTTAATATCAATTTTCCGAAGGGACAGATTGAGTGCGAATCTTTAGAACAAGTCTATGAACGATTAGCTAACATTCTTGCCCAAAAAATTCTAGAACGCTGTCGCAAAGGATTATATCGCGATTACTTATCCAAAACAGAAAGACTCGCCTACATTCGCGGCCGCGTCGATTTGCGGTCAGCCCTGCAAAAACCTTGGGATGTTAAACTAAAATGCCACTATAACGAACAAACAGGCGATATCGAAGACAATCAAATACTCGCTTGGACACTCTTCATCATTGGCCGCAGCGGTTTGTGCCGTGAATCTGTTTCATCCACTGTGCGACAAGCCTTTCACGCACTCCAAGGATTTGTTACATTAAAACCTTTTAAATCCGAAGCTTGTATTGATAGAAATTATCACCGTTTGAATGAAGATTATCAACTTTTACACGCCTTATGTCGATTCTTTTTAGATAACACAGGGCCGAGTCACGAAACAGGCGATCGCGAAATGCTCCCTTTTCTGATAGACATGGCTAATTTATATGAAAAGTTTGTGGCTGAATGGCTCAAAGCAAATACACCAAAAGGCTTTGAGGTCGAACCACAACACCGAGTTGAACATGACACAAATTATTTCGATAAGATTGACTTAATTATACGCGATAGTGAAACAAAAAAAGTCCAATACGTCCTCGATACAAAATACAAAGCTCCCGATAAAGTAGCCAATAATGACATTCATCAAATAGTTGCTTACGCAAATGCGTTAAAGTGCCAAAATGCAATTCTCGTCTACCCGCAAAACCTCAAACAGCCACTAGATATAAAAAATGACGATATTCGAGTTCGCAGTTTAACTTTTTCCCTAGATAGCGACCTCCATGAAGCCGGAAAAACCTTCTTAAAATCTCTACTTCCAAACACCCTCCCGTAACTCTACTCTGCGCCCTCTGCGCCCTCTGCGGTTCATTTACCCACAAAAAAAGAGGCGCAATTGCGCCTCCCAAATCTTTCATGTCGGTGTTCTAAACACTAACAGCCACTTTCGCTTCTTTTGCAGTCAACTTCTCGTAAGTCGCCCGCATCTTCAATCCGACTAACACTTGGAACAAACCAGTTCCATTGTTGGAACCAGGATATTCGCGGTGCTGGAGTAACAGGTGAGTTAACTCGCCTTCATACTTCGCAGAAGTCTTGCTCAAATGGCTTTCTATGTAAATAACTTCTTCGAGATTCTCGAATTGACCATCTACTTCCAAAATCGAGACTTCGTGACCGTAGAAAGCATCAGGCCCGTAGTACATCTTAATTCCGGGATAGGAACAAGTCAGCTTGCGGCCGCAAGGAACCCAGTTAATTGTTGAACCTTCGTCAAACAAATACGCAGGCTCAAAATTGGCGATGCCTTCGCGC
The DNA here is from genome assembly GCF_036705085.1 of Microcoleus sp. B6-A1. NCBI lineage: Bacteria > Bacillati > Cyanobacteriota > Cyanophyceae > Oscillatoriales > Microcoleaceae > Microcoleus > Microcoleus sp. B6-A1. Next base: position 24,352 of record NZ_JAUBTU010000025.1, on the reverse strand, counting down.
TGGATCATCTGCACACGCAGAACTTTCCGCTCTTTGTCATCTTTGATCAAGTTGGTGGGCAACACTTGAATTACCACATCAGCATATTGCTTTTGCGGGTCGATGTAGGCGGTAAAATCCGGTTTGCGAGCATTGATTGCAAACAGCACGTCTTCGTAACGGTGGCCCCGTTCCGCCATGTCGCGCTGGATTTTCCAAGCAATTTTTACCTCGTCGCTGATGTCGAGGTAGACGCTGAAGTCGAGGAGCGATCGAACTCGCTCGTCGTACAGGGGATGCAGCCCCTCAATCACAATCACATGATTCGGCTCTACCCGCTCAGGAGGGTCGAGCAGACCGGTTTCGTGGTTGTAAATCGGCTTGTCGATCGCATGACCTTCTTTGAGAGCCTTCATTTGCTCGGCCATGAGGTCAAAATTGTTGGCTCTAGGGTCAAGGGCTGTAATCCCTGTTTCCTTGCGCTGCTTGCGATCGAGACAATGATAGTCGTCGAGGCAGATTACAGTAACGAAATCTTCCCCGAACAAATCTGTCAATCGGCGTAAAAAAGTAGATTTTCCGCATCCGGAATCTCCGGCAACGCCAATTAAAACCACGCGATCCGGCTTACTGGTCATAGTTTCCCTCTAACAAAATCACTGTTTACTAACTAACTCAAGTCTAGATTCCACAAAATTTCAGCCCGCAGGTAGCCACAAGCAGGCTTTGTACTGCTTTGCTACCCCGAGAGGATCAAGTTCTCACCAGCATACAGCAGTGAGTTGACTGCCTGCCCGGGAAGACCCAAGCAATCTTCAAGGCAAGTAATTAATACTAACTTTAGCGGTTAATCTTACCAGAATGCGTCGGCCCCCTACAAGCTCAGCCTCATTAAACTGCTCGAATCTTCCTTGATCTGGTGGGGCGCTCCCCAAATCACAAGGACTTATCGGGGCAGATCCCCCGATCGGGTAAAATATTGGCAGTACGCAGACAACAATAGCTATAGGTCAACAGCCGAACGCAAAGCGGGCTCGGTGAGCGCGGCGTTCGGCTAGTAGGGATTTGATAACGCGAGCGATCGCAACTTCAACACTACGGACGGCGTGGCGAGGCCCAAAAATTGGCGCGGCCAATTAGTCCCGATGGCCTTAAGAAAAAAGTAAATTGAGTCTAACGTCACATTCTCTTTCTTTATAACTCTGTATCGTGAAGGAAAATCAACAAATGTACAGCCCAAGCATATCTGGTGTTGCGGCAAACTCAGAATCAGGCAGCCGCATCTTTGTTTACGAAGTGGAGGGTATGCGTCAGAGCCAAGCGACTGACCAAATAAGTAACCCGATTCGCCGTAGTGGTAGCGTATTTATCTCCGTGCCCTACGATCGCATGAATCAGGAAATGCGTAGAATTGCTCGCATGGGTGGAAGAATTGTCAGCATCCGCCCCTCAAACAGCGCTCCCGAAACAAATGGCAAAGTCGCACCAGAAGCAGGGCTACAGAGTCAGAAATCTGGAGAAGAAACTAAGCCCATGACTCAAGCCAAGGAAAAAGTTCAGGTTCCTGTTAACCTCTACAAGCCGGCCAATCCCTATATTGGTAAGTGCATTTCTACAGAAGAATTAGTCAGAGAAGGCGGCGACGGCACAGTCCGCCACGTCACCTTCGACATTTCTGGAGGCAATTTGCACTATCTCGAAGGTCAAAGTATCGGGATTATTCCCGATGGCACAGATAAAAACGGCAAACCTCACAAAATTCGGCTTTACTCGATCGCCTCCACCCGTCACGGCGACCATCTCGACGACAAAACAGTCTCGCTGTGCGTGCGCCGCCTAGAGTACAAAAGCCCGGAAACTGGCGAACAAGTCTTTGGTGTTTGTTCGACTTTTCTCACCGGTTTGCAACCTGGAGATGATGTCAAAATCACCGGCCCCGTAGGCAAGGAAATGCTGTTGCCCGACGACGAAGAAGCCACCATTATAATGATGGGTACCGGTACGGGGATTGCTCCTTTCCGGGCTTATTTGTGGCGGATGTTTAAAGAAAACAATCCCGATTACAAATTCAAAGGTTTAGCTTGGCTCTTCTTTGGAGTTGCTTACACTCCCAACATTCTTTATAAGGAAGAGTTGGAACAATTGCAGCGCGAGTTCCCTGATAATTTCCGCTTGACTTATGCCATCAGCCGCGAGCAAAAGAATGTTGACGGCGGCAAGATGTACATTCAAAACCGGATTCAAGAGAACGCAGACCAATTGTGGGAATTGGTTCAAAAGCCGAATACTCACACTTATATCTGCGGTTTGAAGGGTATGGAAGGCGGAATTGATGAGGGAATGTCGGCGGCGGCTGGCAAGCACGGTGTTGAGTGGGCTGCCTATCAGAAACAGTTGAAGAAAGAACACCGTTGGCACGTTGAAACTTATTAATCTGTTACCTGATTTAATCTGATTTGTAGGGTGGGCTTGGCTCGCCCTACAATTGTTTTTAGGGCAATTGTATCCGACTTGTAAGGTACTGAATGCGTACCCTACCATACTATTTTCATTGATCCGGTACGCCAATAGCCTACAATGGTTGTGGCTTAATTGAGTTTCTACGGGTCAAAGTCGTGGCTTTCAAAATTGGTTTGTTAGGTTTGGGTACAGTTGGCGCGGGAACAGCAGAGATTTTGCTCTCCCCAGATGGTCGCCATCCACTGTTGCAGGAATTGGAAATCTATCGGGTGGGAGTGCGCGATATTTCTCGAACTCGGTCTTTACAATTGCCAGAAAATGTGCTGACAACTGACCTAGAAGCGATCGCAACTGACCCGGAAATTGATATTGTAGTAGAACTGATTGGCGGATTGGAACCGGCGCGATCGCTCATTCTGCAAGCTATTGCCAGCGGCAAGCACGTCGTCACTGCCAACAAAGCAGTTATCGCCCGCTACGGGAATGAAATCTTCGAGGCCGCCAACAAAAAAGGCGTTTACGTAATGCTAGAAGCTGCTGTCGGCGGCGGCATTCCAGTCATTCAAACCCTCAAACAATCCTTAGTTGCAAACCGCATTCAAACTGTCACCGGCATCGTCAACGGCACAACTAATTACATCCTGACGCGGATGCAAACAGAAGGCGCAGACTTTGCCGAAGTGCTCGCCGACGCTCAGCAATTAGGGTATGCTGAAGCTGACCCCACAGCAGATGTAGATGGATTAGATGCTGCCGATAAAATTGCTATTTTAGCCTCGCTAGCTTTTGGCGGACGCATCAAATTAGCAGATGTTCACTGCGAAGGTATCAGAAAAGTTAGTGCGGCTGATATTGACTACGCCGACAAGCTGGGATTTGTGATTAAATTGTTGGCTATTGCTCAAGAAACCTCCCACTACAATGGCAAGCAAGCTGAGGGAGAAAGCGAACTGCTGTCAATTCGAGTGCATCCGAGTTTTGTGCCGAAAACTCATCCGCTGGCGAGTGTTAACGGGGTTTACAATGCCATTTTAGTCGAAGGAGAGCCGATCGGGCAATTGATGCTGTATGGGCGCGGCGCCGGTGCAGGCCCCACAGCTAGCGCCGTAGTATCCGACATTATAAATGTGGCGGCAATCCTGAAAAGCCAAGCTGTTCCGATTCCTCATCCTTTACTCAGTTGCAGTCACCAACACTACTGCAAAATTGCTCCGATGCAGGAACTTGTTACTCGCTTTTACGCTCGTTTTCTGACGCGCGATACTCCGGGGGTAATTGGCAAACTAGGCACTTGTTTCGGCAACCACAAAGTTAGTTTGGAATCAGTTGTGCAGACGGGAATTCACGGCGATTTAGCAGAAATTGTCGTCGTGACTCACGATGTTAGGGAAGGGAATTTTCAACAAGCACTCGATGAAATTCGCGCGATGGAAGCAGTCGATAGTGTTGCTAGCACGTTGCGAGTTTTGTAAAAGTGATTTGGTAGGGGCGGGCGGGTTTTACCTACAATATTTGCCAATAATTGACAATCTCTAAAACCCGCCCTCGCCCAACGGTAAATCAGAATGTACCGGGTGCTTGTAGGGGCGGGTTCACAAACAATAATTGCCTGAAACAAACAATCTCGAAAACCCGCCCGAACCGAACCATAAATCATCATGTACCTTTCCGAGGCGATGCAAATTTCGGGTTGACGTAGGTTATCGGTAGTGGGGGGCGGGTTTATCTAGATTGTCGGTAATCGTTAGATATGGTTGGTGAACCCGCCCCTACCAAATCTGGCTAAAGGTATTTTGCCAAAAGAAAAATACCGGGTTTTCCCCCCACAATCAGTTAAAAATGAGATTTGGGATGAAAGGAACAGAATTCGATTTTGTCGATCGCAAAACGGGAAGGCACTTGCTAGATTCCCTGTATGAAAAGTTTGCCAAACCCCAACTGCACGATACTTTTAAACCCAATAATCCTTCAATTTACATTCGGCACCAGGAAGGGCAAGTTATTGATGGAAATTATATCATAACAAAAGTGTTTGAAGACTCTCGCACTGGTTTTTATGCTGAAAGTCGCGTCCCCATTTCTGGCAATCATCCACCTGTTTTAGTGATTCGCGGCTACGGTTCTTGGTATCCTTTCGATCGCGTTTTGGAAGATACGCCCGATGTATTTATGGCAAAACTAGAACGCCAGTTAAAATCGGCGCAAACTGCGGGTGCTATTGATTGGATAAAGCAGCAATTTCACAGCGGGAATCCGCCCGATGTCATCGGAGAAAGTTTGGGGGGCAAAGTTGCTCAGCAAATAGCAGCAAAATACCCGGATTATATTAGATCCACTGTAGTTTTTAATTCTTTGGGCGTTTCGGAAAAGTTAGCTAAAACTTCCACCGCTAACAATGTTTTTCACTACTTTACTTTAGGCGAAAGGTATGCTTTCTGGGCAAATGAAGGCGATTACATACCGGGAACGATTTTTGTGATTTCCCAGAAAGGCAACAACTGTTGTTATAAAATCGAGGAGGCGATCGTCCGAATGGCGCGTTTTGAAGGCAAGTTCCTCAAAAGGCGCGCGATTGTGGCAATATTGGCTCAGTTGCTTTTGCTAAACAGACACAATGCGATCGTCCTCAACAAACGGCGGCCAGTAGTCGTTCAGATCGATCGCACTCAATTGCAAATTTTCCGAAAAAAGCGCTTTGTTTAAACTCAGACAGAATTGCTTCAGGCCGCAGATGGCTGGTTTTCCCGCGCTGCGACTGCCAGAAGCAGACAAAGTGCTGCGATCGCTATTAGCAAAATTGTCACATCTCGATCGCCAAACAAGCATCTAAATCTAGCTGCGTCCATCTGCGGTTAATAATTCTCTGTTAAAAATTCTACACAAATTCTCCCTTAGCAACCATCACCACCTTACCACCCACCAAAACTGCTATTTCCCCTTCATTTTTGGCAGCTTGTAACAACAGCAAAGAAGGTCGATCGATTTCATAACCCTGCTCAACTCTGACATCAATCTTTGCTGACCCATAATAATCATGTTCTACCAAATATGCAGCCAAACAGCCGTTAGCACTGCCAGTCGCCGGATCTTCTGGAATTCCTAATGAATGGGCAAAAACTCGCACGCTTAAATCATTAAGGTCGCTGTAAGTTTCTGGGCAAAATATCAAAATTTCTTTCGCTTCCATTGTATCAACTAGCTCAAAATATTTATCTAAGTTGACTTGAGCTTTTTTGAGCGAGGCGAGAGTTTTTAATGGGACAATTATAAACGGTACTCCCGTAGAAACTTCTTGAATTGGGAAGTTGGAATCAATTTCATCGGGTTCTAAATTCAGGACATTTGCCAGACTTTCGGCTGATAAAACTTGACCAAAACTAGGCGGGTTTTGTCGCATCCACAAAATATCTGCCGATTCATTGTGATAATTAAAAGTAACTGGAATTTGACCGACGGCTAGATTGAGAATTACTCGATCGACCTTTTGGCGAATAATCTCTTGCTGCAACACAAACGCAGTGCCCAAAGTCGGATGACCGGCAAAGGGCAATTCCTTCTTGGGCGTGAATATCCGCACGTCATAGCCGCCATCTCGCGGATCGGGCGATCGAATAAACGTAGTTTCTGAATAATTGATTTCCCTCGCTATCTGTAGCATTTGCGCCTCAGATAGTTCGGCAACTCCCGCACCGCAAAATACAGCTAGTTGATTGCCAGCATACTTTGACTCGGCAAACACGTCAACTATATAAAAATTCATAATTATGCCTTTGATAAAAGTCTATAACTGATATTTTACATCGATCGCAAGACAGCCGTTAAAATAACAATAAAAACATAGGAGTAATCGCCGTGAGCGTCACGACTGTAAAATGGACGGTTGCAGACTACCACCGCATCATTGCAGCCGGCATTCTGGAAGGGCGAAACGTTGAATTAATAGGTGGAGAAATAATCGAAATGGCTCCCGAAGGAGAATCTCATGCTTACTCTAGCGATGAGGCTGGAGAGTACCTAATTTATTTGCTGGGTGATCGGGCTAAAATCCGCCAAGGTAAACCGATTATCTTGCCGCCAAGCAACTCCGAGCCACAACCCGATATCGCTGTAATTCAACGTTTGGGACAAGATTACCGAGAACATCATCCCTATCCAGAAAACATCTTTTGGCTGATAGAATACTCGGATCATACTCTGAGCAAAGACTTGGGAATCAAGAGCAAGATTTATGCGGAACCCGGCATTTCTGAGTATTGGGTTGTCAATTTGCGAACTAGGGAATTAATAGTATTTCGAGAGCCTACCAATGAAGGATATCAATCGAGAGAAACTCTGACTCAGGGTAATATTAATCCGCTGGCATTTCCTGATGTTGCAGTTTCGGTCACTCGAATATTAGGGGCTTAGGTAAATTGGACAATAATGCAATAATTACTGCTGTTTTCTTGTTACCAGGCTCTGCCTGGTAACACAGATCCAGAGGCTCCGCCTCGCTACTTCAAACAGCGAATTGCTTCCAACATTCCCCTGGCTTTATTGAGCGTTTCTTCGTACTCCATATCCGGGTTAGAATCAGCCACCAAACCAGCACCTGCTTGCACAGAAACCGAATGTTTATCACCACCTAAAGAACGAACAACCATAGTCCGAATCGCGATCGCACTATTCAATTGTCCCTCAAAATCATAATACCCGTAAACCCCAGAATACGGCCCCCGGCGGCAACCTTCCAACTCGTGCACAATCTCCATCGCCCGAATCTTCGGAGCACCGCTAACTGTACCCGCAGGAAAACCAGCTTTCAACAAATCCCAAGCTGTCTTATCCTGGGCCAATTCTCCCACCACATTGCTCACAATGTGCATGACATGAGAATAACGCTCAATTTCCATTAATTCGTCAACTTTTACAGTACCGTTTCGGCAAACTCTTCCTAAATCGTTTCTGCCCAAATCAACTAACATGACGTGTTCCGCAATTTCCTTGGGATCTTGCAGCAATTCAGCAGCCAAAGCATCATCTTCTTGAGGAGTTTTACCCCGGCGGCGAGTGCCGGCAATCGGTCGCAAAGTTGCTATTTTTTTACCATCAGCAGTGTTTTCCGCCTTCACCATAATTTCGGGACTCGATCCGATAATCTGCCAATCTCTGAAATGAAAATAAGCCATGTACGGAGAAGGATTAATCAGACGCAAAGATCGGTAAAGTGCAAAAGAATCGCCACTGTATTCAGCCTCTAGTCGCTGCGAGATAACTACTTGAAAAATATCTCCCGCTTTGATATAATCCTTAGCCTTTAAAACATTGGCACAATACTTTTCGCGGGTAATATTGCTCGTGTAAGCCAATTCTGTATTTCCGGTTGTGGAACGGGCATCTTGCCCGTCCCTCGGCGGAGTCCATTCTATGAGAGTAGATTGCTGGGAAAGCGGCGATTGCAGCTTCTCAACTAACTTACCAACGCGATCGCACGCTTGCTGATAAGCATCGGCCAAATCAACGCCAACCTCCCGCAAATCCGCATAGGCGACGGCCCAAATTTTTCGCTTCACCTGGTCGAAAATCAGCAAATTATCCACCTGCATCCACAAGCCATCTGGCAAATCATTCTCGCTGGCTGGATGCACGGGAACTCGCGGTTCTATCCATTTAATTAACTCGTAACCCCAAAAACCGAATAGCCCGCCAATTCCCGGCGGTAACTGCGGCAATTTCACGGGTTGATAAGACTCCAAACATTCAGTTAAAGCTACAAACGGATCGCCCGTAAATACTTGTTGCGAACCATCGCGGTAAACTTGAGTTGTGCGATCGCCCTTAGCCTCCAAAATCCACAACGGATCGCACCCTAAGAAACTATAACGCCCAAGTTTTTCCCCACCTTCCACTGACTCCAGCAGAAAACTGTAAGGTTGACCCGCACAAACCCGATACCACGCAGACACCGGCGTATCCAAATCGGCAACCCATTCTTGATACACGGGTACAAAATTGCCTTGTGTCGCCAGTTCCGAGAATTGTGAGAAATCGGGAAATATCATATATATCAGAAGGAAGAAGGAAGTTCGGCAACGGATTATGTAACGGATGTAACGGATGTAAAGGATAGAAGGAAGAAGGAAGAAGGAAAATGCAATCCTGGCAATAATTTCAGCGATTAAAAGCGTCCTAACCGTCTTGTCAATAAACAAAAGACGGAAAGCAACAGCCATGAGGCTGCTGGTACTCGCCAACCGCCATCACCGCCATCGGCTTGAGCGCGCGCAGCCCCTCTTGCAAACACCAGCGAAACAAACTTGCGTAACGCACCGGCAAGTGGAAAGAAAGCAATTCTTCGGAACTGTACGCGGCCGCCCCCAAGAGCAAAGCCTGCATATCCGCCTCAGTTTCTGCGACGCTGTGGCTCAAAGCCGACACCGCACAAGTATAAGCCACAATCTGACCTTGTTTGCAAGCAACCCAAGGAGAAAAGAAATTCAGGGCGTACTCAATATCGCTAGTTCGATCGCACCTGTATAATTTCTTGCACAAAGCCGCACATTCATCAACATCCTCACTAGCCAGCGGCCGCACCTCAAACCCATGCGGAGGCTGGCTGCGAAACTTCCCTTCCATTAACACGAAAGGTTCTTTCACCTCAAAACCCAAAGAAGCGTACAGCGACAGTGACGCCATATTAAAAGATTCCTGAACCAAACGGATGCCCACAGCGTCCTGTCCCCGTTCCAGCAAAGCTTTCATCATTTCCCGTCCCGTGCCGCGGCCTTGAAAAGTTCGATCGACACTGACGGGCCCGATACCACGAATCGGGCTGCGTTCGTCCATAAACCCGCAGCCGACAACCGCACCGGAGTTCTCGGCTACTATGCCAAAAAACAACGGACTTTCGATCACAAGACCAATAATTTCAGTTGAAAACTCCAGCGTCGGAAAATCTGTAGGAAATTGATGGCGATCGGAAATATCTTTAAAAGCTTCATAATTAATGCGAGCGCAAACATCGATATCAGAAGGCTGCGCTCGCCTGATTGCGAGATTCATTTTTAATTTAACATTAACTTTTAATAAGATTAGAAGTTTGCAGTAGTATTTTGGCGCTGCGGGCTTAGCCTCCCGCGCCAGAATACTACTGCAAAAACAAGTTTACAAGCTGAGCCTTACAGGGAATATTACCTATGTTTTGCTCAGCCATGCACTCATTGTCTAAGGATCGAAAGTCTTCTTACCGCTGAACTTCAGCTTAGCCGGATTGGGATTGCTGCCAATATTGCGGTCAATCTTACCGTTGTAGGGACGACCTTCGTTCACCTTCTCAGGGAACACGCCATCTTTGGGATGCAGGTACTCAGTAGTACCGTCTGGAAACACGCGGTAAATTTTGTAGTTGGTGATTTTGAATTTAGCCCGCAGTTGCTGGCCACCCAAAGCGATGCACTGCTCCTTCCGGGGCAGATGCAGCAAGTTGTCGCCTTGACGCATAATCGCAGCGCCACCCGTAGGCATTTCAAACACCTGCTCCTTGGGGCTAGTCCAAGTGATAGCGTACTTCTCTTCAACTAGCGCCTTGGTCAGCAAGCCGCCTGTGCTGCCGCCGAAAAGAGGGGGTTGTCCAGTGAGTTCTTCTGCCATAAACATATCCAAAGGATTTTTACGGCATCGTATCATCATGAGGCGACACGGCTGTAGAAATTGTAAGGAAAGTTAACAGTTTTTTGGCGATCGATCTTTTCTGATAATTGATAATTAGTAATTAATAGTTGATAATTGGTAATTTTCACCAAAGTTATAAAACCAAATTAGGCAGCACGAATCCCGAAAAAATAATCAAAAAAAAACAGCAATTATTCTGGTGCTTGTGGGGCACCCGAATAATCGCACATTCCCCCAATTTCCCCCCACACACGATCGCACAATTTACCGCGTCAACCCTAAGTCAAGAACCACTTAGGGTCATAGCCGCGCGGAATTTGGCTCAAAGCAGTCCAAGTTTCTTGATTTACAATCCCGTCGGCCTCAATCCCAAAGCTTTTTTGAAATGCGCGAACAGCTTTGTCCGTCAAAGTAGCAAAGTCGCCGTCAATTTTTCCGCCATAATGCTTGGAAATTTTGAGAACTTCCTGAACAGTAGCGACTGCTTCCCCAGAACTGCCTAATTTGAGTATCGGCATATTAACTGGAGCAGCAGTATAAAGCGCCTGCCAAGTCAGCGGCCCGACAATGCCATCCGGCGACAAGAAAACCCGAAACTGAAACAGTTTCACCGCAAATTGAACTGCTTGGTTAAAAATTCCTTTAGCAGGCTGCCGATAAAGTTGCAACTTGGTTAAGAGTTGTTCGAGTTCCAATACCGCTTTACCTTGAGAACCTAATTGTAGTTGTGGCTTTTTGGCCATAGGTTGAGTAGATTTCATCTGGGTTGTAGGTGACATAATCGATTTTGCTAACCTCTAGGTTTGAGTATTCTTCTGGAAAAAAACTTTTTCCGGGCGAAACATTTGCATTCTCAATTTTTCCCGAATCAACACTGGCGTTGGCCGTGCCTCAACAGATTCGATCGACTTTTACCATGTCACGGCTTGTGGACAGGAGACTTATACCAATTTAGATTATAGATTTTAGATTTTAGATTCGGCATGACTGATTACTATCGGGGTTTGCAGCTTACCTACAGTTGGATTCTTTTTTTAAACTGATATTAATTTTCGGCAGCATCCCTAGGTACTGTGTCGCCAAACCGGGTTGAAAACGGCAAGCGCATCCTGAATCTGCTTTGATACTTTATATTTTAAAGCTGAACACCGCGTGGCCACCTCACCTTTAAGGCCGATCTCACAGGGTGAGGATTGAGGGTGATATCCTTGACCTTTGCATCGTCCTGTATTCATCTCTCTCTTCTCTTTCTCTGCGTTCTCTGCGTTCTCTGTGGTTAAATCCTTCCGATGCAATCGGCATTAATAGTAGTCGTTAAGTCCGACAGGGGTTGAAACAAGAGCCTCATAGCTCAAGTCGTCTCAAGACGACTTTAGATTAGTATGTGATATCAAGTCCGGCTTAAATAGCCCCTCAGATCAAATTTGTTAGCAGCGGATTTGATATCATGCCAGCGCAGCCGAATTTGATATCATATCGTTTCCGGTTGTATCGGAATGATTTAACCGCAGAGGGCGCAGAGAACGCAGAGGGAGAGAATACAGAGATGAATACAGGACGATGCTACCGGATTTGATATCACTCGATCGCTACTTGCGCGCTCAGACGCCCACCAACCAGGTTTTTTACAGTATATTCCATGTAAATGTAGATCGCGAGAAACCGGGTTTATTGAACAGAATCAGTAATCATGCGAGAACTGTAAAGAAACCCGGTTTCTGGGGTATACCTCATAAACCTTGAATACGCTGTATCAATTTAGTCTAAACAATCGGAATAGTGAAGTGAAATTCACTTCCTCGGTCTTTTCCTGCGGAATCTACCCAAATTTTACCGCCCCAGCCGGCAACAATCTGTTTGCAAATTGCCAATCCCAAACCGGTACCGCCGGCGCTGCGGCGCAAAGCTCCTTCTTCTTGATAAAATCGATCGAACACTACTTTTAAACTGTTCGCCTCGATTCCCCTCCCTGTATCGGCTACGAGAACTTCCACCATCCGAGAACCGTTGCATTTGGCTCTTATGGTCACGCTTCCTTGAGGTGTGGTGAATTTGCAAGCGTTGTCTAGCAGTTTGGAGAGCACCTCTACCAACCACTCTCCGTCAGCTTGCACTAAAGGCAATTCTGCCGAAACTTCGGCGATAATTTCCGGTAACTGTCGATCGAGTCCGCCCCCCGATCGCACGCTGCTAAGGGCCAAATCAACGCATTCTTGCAGCGTCAGCGATTCTACATTCCATTGGACTCGCCCGCTTTCTAAGTGAGAAAGAGTTAAGAAATCCTGCACGAGTTTCCGCATTCGATCGGCATCGCCGAGGGCAGTTTCTAACATGATTTGCCGCAATTCTGGGGGCATATCTGGTTCGGAGTTCAAGCTTTCCAAACAAACTTGAATCGTAGAAAGAGGGGTGCGGAGTTCATGTCCGGTGATGGCAATTAGATTGCTGCGAGTGCGGTCTAATGCTTCTAATTGTTGGTTGAGTTCTTCTAAATGAGCGTAGGTTTCTGCTTGAATTAAGGCCGCTCCGAGTTGGGTGGCGATTGCCTCTACTAATGCAATTTCGTCTTCTTCCCAAGCCAAAGTCGATCGGCACTGGTGCATTTCCACCATTCCCAAAACCCGCCCCTGATAAAGCACTGGCACCATTAACCAAGAGACTATTTGCCAATTTTTTACAATTTTTTCCAGGGATTTTGTATTGACAATCAGCGGGTGTTGTGCTGTGTCTTGGATGTAAACTCGCTCCTGCCGCGCCACCGCGTCGCTCCATATTTGATTTTCCTGCAACAGCCAAGTCTGATCCAGCAGGGAACTAGCGCCGGAAGCCAAAAACTCGCGATCGATTTTGACCGCCACATCTGCAGCCTTGCAGCGATAAATCAAACATCGGCTTGCTGACAGGGCAGTGCCGAGTTCTTGGACTGCAACTTCGACGATTTCTTGTGGGTTGAGAGACTGCCGCATTGCCGTGGTAATTAAGTTTACCAGGCGTTCTTTGCGTTCCTGAGCGGCGATGGCGCTGTATGCTTTGAGTAGTTTGTGCTGACCTGCTTGCAAGTAGGTGACTAAGCGTTCGGTAAAAGCATCGCTCAATTTGGGATTGGGAATTTTTGAGCTTTTTCCCGTACTTATGTTGGGTTTTGTGGCTTTGGAAGTGGCTGATTTCCTCGTTTTTTTCGGGGTTTTGAGCTTGTAAGTAGTTCGCGCTCGATCGATCTTTTCGGCCAATTCCGGGCGATAATTGACAATTCTATCGAGCAACAATGCCGCCGCTTTGGAGCTTACCTCGCGATCGAACGTCCAAATTCCTTCAAATCTGCGAGCTTGATCCATCAACAGTGGCCCGCGATCGTCCTGGTTGTCGATCGGCACAATTTTTTCTTGACAAATCAGGCAAGTTGAGTAGTGCTGCCCCAGCACCACTAAGTGCCACTCTTTACTCAATCCGTCCTCCGGTGCAAACGCCACAGTTTCGTGACATTCCGAGGAATTTTTAAAGTCAGTTTCCGGTGCTGCCAGCACGTATACCTGAGACGAGCGTGAGGCAATTCGCCGGTAGCGGTGAGCTTCCTGGCGGTAGAAGCGCTCTCGCTGAAAGCTGGCAATGACTAGCGGTTCGTCGTCGGAACCCGCCAAAACTAAGTCTTCCATCGCGTGAGACAAGGCTGTCATGGAAGATTTGAAATAAATTTGTGCCCGCAGTTGGGGCAAAGCTTGCAGAAGTTCTGCCAGTAGCGAAATAGGGACGATCATCTAGCCTTAAACGTGCATTTTTGCCGATGACAAAACAGGATCGATAGGAGATTTAGAGCGATCCTTCTTCAGTATCTGATAGATTTACAGCACTTGGTAAGTAAAGTACAAAGAAATCGGTTTCGCTCTCCTGGGGTACCCCGGTGTTCGCCCAAATTCGCTCCGCCGTGCCCGCCCCGATTCCTAGTTTCCCTGTACTTGAGTGTCAAACTATCCTCGCTCTTGGATATCAGTGCCATAATTATCGCTTTTTGGCGATCGATCTGGTTAATCGGTAATTAAACTTTAAAAAAGCGCAAATAATTAGCCATTAGTTAAAAACTAACGACCAATTATTTTGACGACTGATCCCAAGAAACCCGGTTTTTACCCACCATCTATGAATAAACCGGGCTTCGGACACCTAGCGTGTAAGTCCTATATTTTTTTGAGGCATCGCGCCTAAGTATAAATGCTGCGGCTGTGGTTGTATCAGGCTAGTTCGCCCCCTTCGTCGCTGCCGCCCGGAGATGATTTGTAGAGAGCATCTAATTGTTCGCGGGCGTCTTGGACAGTCAGCGAACGCATCACTAAAAGCGGCTCATTGACTATGTTTCCGTATTCATCTAAAAGTTCTGGATGCGGTACCGGTTGAGAGCGAGGATAGGATGGGTAGGGATTATTTGCCCTGAACTGTTGAGGGCGCTGGGACTCCATACCAACGGTGACTAGACTGCGGATTAAGTTACCGACTGCCAGAAAGGCAAGAACGGTAAAAGCTAAAATATAAAGCAAGTGCAACATTATCTTCTCCTCCGGGCTAAACAGCCACACAGCAATTTACAAAAGTGTTTCAGCAAGTATTGACACTCCCGGCCGTAAACGCGGGGATTCTTGGTTCACTGACATACCTTTAAACTATTCATCCCTTCGGCAATATTTAAACCAAAAACCCGTCCAATTGAACGAAGCTTCCAGCCTAATTTGAATAGTCCCAGAGGGCTTGTCTCCCCAAGCGTTAAGGGATCATTCCCTTTGTTCCCGTATGCCCTACGGTACATCTAACTACTAAGATTTTGAGTTTTCTGGTATGGGTGCGCGATGGCTACCCTAGCTATGTTTTTGTGGTTTTCGCCACCCACGAGACATTATTGTTTCTCAAGCGGGTCATTTTGGGGTTGGTTATCCATTCGATGCTCGCGGTTATTCTACCTGTATCTATTTGTAGTATAGGGTACTATTTGGGAAACTTTTACAACTTTTTGGAAATAAAGCCTTCCTAAAAGGACGGGGTTTTAAACCCAATTTTCTGATAACTTATTAACTGGAAATCTGTTGGAGGTTGTCAAGTCAGCAGCCACATTTCCTCATTTTTGGGATTTGACTGCAAATTTAACTTGAACTCGCTTCCTTATTTTCCAGGGGGAGCTGACTGCCATGAGCGAAAGCGCGCCGATACTTGCCAGCATTCGGCGAGCAGTCTGTGCCACGGCATCAGTGCTGCTGTTTCAATCCCAACTTGACCTCCGGTTGCTTGAAATAGAGCTTTAGCAGCGCCTACTTCTTGCTGAGCCTGTTTGACTCGCGCCAGCAAGTCAGATTGATCTTCGTCGCCCAGAAAGGGAATTTCCTCAGTTTCTAAGAGCTTTGCCGATCGATCGAACCAGTAAGTGAAATCCTCTAACAGCGGTTCCAGTAACGCTTTGAGCAATTCTGGCTCGGGCAAGTTGGAATTAAGCATGGATCAAAATTGGGTTATTTATCTATTATAGTCTTAGACGGTCTTTACATATTGTAACATATTTCTAACAAAATTTTAATAATTTAACAACAATTAGCAGGTGGGTGTGAATAAATTTAAATGTGTCAGCAGCGATTTTTGAGTCGAAATCCCCAAATTCTGCAATATCCGCTCAGACTCGCTAGCAATAGCTCATAGGAGAAGGAAGTTCGGCAACGGATTCGCTTTCTTCGGATGTAACGGATGTAACGGATGAAAGGAAGAAGAAAGAAGGAAGAAAAAAACTATGCCCTGCGCGGGCCAATCCCCTGCGCGGGCCAATCCCCTGCGCGGGCCAGAATGACCTAATTTCCCGGAGTGTCCCCCTGCCGGAAGTCGGCGCTTACTGTCCCAATCTGAGTAAGATAGAAGCAACTGCAACTAAATTAATTGCTAATTCAGCCGATGTCTAGCTCACAATCCATGTCCCCTCCAGAAGAGTCCGCTAAAATTGAGTTGCCCCGCACGAGTGAGTCGGAGGCACTAAAAAAAATTCGCCACACCACCTCCCACGTTATGGCGATGGCGGTGCAGAAGTTATTTCCCAAGGCGCAAGTGACCATTGGCCCTTGGATTGAAAACGGTTTCTATTATGACTTTGACACTCCCGAACCTTTTACGGAACAGGATTTAAAAGCCATTAAAAAAGAGATGATCAAAATCATCAACCGTAAATTGCCTGTAATTCGGGAAGAAGTCAGCCGCGAGGAAGCGGAACGTAGAATTAAGGAGATTAACGAACCTTACAAATTAGAAATTTTAGAAGGTTTGATCGAACCGATTACTCTTTACCATTTGGGCGAGGAATGGTGGGATTTGTGCGCCGGGCCTCACTTGGATAATACCAGTGAGTTGAATCCAAAGGCGATCGAGCTAGAAAGCCTAGCAGGCGCGTACTGGCGCGGCGACGAAACCAAAGCTCAGTTACAGCGCATTTACGGCACTGCTTGGGAAACCCCCGAACAGCTAGCAGCATACAAACACCGCAAAGAAGAAGCATTAAGGCGCGATCACCGCAAATTAGGCAAAGAATTAGGCTTGTTTATCTTTGCCGATGCGGTGGGGCCTGGTTTGCCTTTGTGGACGCCGAAAGGCACTGTTTTGAGAAGTATTTTAGAAGATTACTTGAAACAAGAACAAATCAAGCGCGGTTATTTGCAAGTAGTGACTCCGCACATTGCCAGAGTCGATTTGTTCAAAATTTCTGGACACTGGCAGAAATACAAAGAAGATATGTTTCCGCTGATGGCGGAGGATGAGGAAGCAGCAGCAAACGAACAGGGTTTTGTGATGAAACCCATGAATTGCCCTTTTCACATTCAAATTTACAAAAGCGAATTGCGTTCCTATCGAGAATTGCCGATGCGCTTAGCGGAATTCGGCACAGTTTACCGCTACGAACAATCGGGAGAATTGGGCGGTTTAACGCGGGTGCGCGGCTTTACGGTGGATGATTCTCACTTATTTGTTACGCCGGAACAGTTGGATGCTGAATTCTTGAATGTGGTGGATTTGATTCTGTCAGTATTCAAGAGTCTGCAACTGAAAAACTTTAAAGCGCGTTTGAGTTTCCGCGATCCGAACAATTTAGAGAAATACATCGGTTCCGATGAAGCTTGGGAAAAGGCTCAAGGTGCAATCCGCCGCGCGGTGGAAACTTTGGGAATGAATTATTTTGAGGGAATTGGGGAGGCGGCTTTTTACGGGCCGAAACTCGATTTCATTTTCCAAGATGTTTTGGATAGAGAATGGCAATTAGGAACTGTTCAGGTAGATTATAATTTGCCAGAACGTTTTGATTTGGAATACGTTGCTGAAGACGGCATTCGCAAGCGTCCGGTGATGATTCACCGCGCTCCTTTCGGTTCTTTGGAACGCTTGATCGGGATTTTGATCGAGCAGTATGCGGGCGATTTTCCGCTGTGGTTGGCGCCGATTCAGGTGCGGTTGTTGCCTGTCAGCGCGGAGTTTTTGCCGTTTGCAAAGGAAGTGGCGGCGAAGATGAAGGCGCTAAATATTCGCGCAGAAGCTGATGAGGATAGCGAGCGTTTGGGCAAGTTGATTCGCAATGCTGAGAAGGATAAAATTCCGGTGATGGGTGTTGTGGGTGCGAAGGAAGTTGAGGCGAATAGTTTGAATATTCGGACGCGGGCTTCTGGGGAGTTGGGGGCGATTTCGGTTGATGAAGTGATTGGAAGGTTGCAGGCTGCTATTAGCAGTTATGGCAATTTTTAGGGAATTTTAATCGCAGATGCACGCGGATTAACGCAGATGATATGTTGATATTGTCTGCGTTTTTTTAATTGAGCTGCTAAAATAGTAGTGGTAAACGGGAAGTACGCTCATGCCTAATCCATTTCCGGGGATGAATCCTTATTTAGAACATCCTGATTTTTGGCCAGAAGTCCATCATTTACTGATTAGTGTGATTAAGGAGTCGTTAACTCCGCAATTGCGCCCTAAATACCGCGTCGCTATTGAAAAGCGAATTTACGAAATCAAAGGTGAAAATTCTCTATTAGTAGCGATTCCTGATGTCTCTATCCAACAGAAACGCCGTCCCGCAAGTGCGATCGCATCTAATGCTGTCGCCGTCGCTTCCCGAACTGTGCAGCCTTTAAAAGTCAGAATCCCAGTGTCGGAAGAATTTAGGGAAGGATATTTAGAAGTAATCGATATGACAACCAAGGAAGTTGTCACGGTTCTTGAAGTGCTTTCGCCTGCAAATAAACGCCGGGGGGAAGGTCGAGAAAAGTATGACAATAAGCGAAATAAAATATTTGATAGCAGTACCCATTTAGTCGAAATAGACTTGTTGCGGGGTGGGGAACCTTTGCCAGTTTTCGGACATTCCCATAAAAGCGACTGCCGCGTTTTAGTCAGCCGCAGCAATCAACGCCCGATCGCCGATTTATACTTATTTAACCTTCCCGATACAATTCCTGCATTTCCCTTGCCTTTGCGTCCCGAAGATGTAGAGCCGGTTCTGGATTTACAGGCGCTGATTAATCAAGTATACGATCGCGCAGGTTATGATTTTGAAATTGATTACACAGCCGATGCAGTGCCCCCGCTGTCAGAAACGGATGCTGTTTGGGCCGATTCTCTGTTGCGAGAGAGAGGGTTAAGGGGATAATACAAGTAGGTAAATTAACAGGAGTTAAATCAATGACTAATCCATTTCCAGGGATGAATCCTTATTTAGAAAGTCCTGAATTATGGCCTCAAGTACATCACTTGCTAATTAGTAGCATTTTTGAATCATTAGTGCCGCAGTTGCTGCCCAAATATATCGTCGATATTGAAAAAAGAGTTTATGAGCTTAGCGGGGACAATTCCCTATTAGTGGGGATTCCTGATGTGACTGTGCAGCGTTCTCCTAGTCCAACCAACCCTACTTCTTCTAATGTTGCAGTTGCCGCACCGCCTGTGACAGCTTTGAAAGTAAGACTGCCAGTACCTGTGGAATTTAGGGAAGCATATTTAGAGGTAAGAGATACAGCAACTAGGGAAGTTGTGACAGTGCTTGAAGTGCTGTCACCTGCCAATAAGCGCCCTGGTAAAGGGCGAGAAATGTATGAAGCAAAGCGAGAAAAGGTGTTTGGTAGTCGCACTAATCTGGTTGAGATTGACTTGCTGCGAAGTTACCAACCTCTACCAGTTTTTGATAACGATATTGAGGCAAGTTATCGAATTTTAGTGAGTCGCGGAAATCAAAGGCCTTTGGCAGATTTGTACCTTTTCAATTTACCGGATATGATTCCTCAGTTTCCCTTGCCTTTGCGAGCGAGTGATGCGGAACCAATTGTAGATTTACAAGCGTTATTAAATGGGGTTTACGATCGCGCCGCCTATGACTTTAGAATAGATTACACCGCCACACCAGTTCCTGCGCTTTCAGAATCAGATGCTGCTTGGGCGGATGTTTTGTTGGGGGAAAGAGGGTTAAAGGGCGATCGCAAATAACAACTGATATTTAAGCGCCTAAGCGCTTTTTTAAAGCCTCCAAAAAATGAACAGACCAATATTCAAGAAATCGGCTTTTCAGAGGTTTGATGAATTTCTCCCAAGGATTGAGATTAACAATATAATAACCGATTTTGAGACCAATCGGCTCTAAATGTTTGCCTTCTATTTCCTGGCTCAATAAAGGCAATTTTCTATTACTTAGCTGTTGTATGAGCCAAAGTACATCGCTGTTTTTTTGTTGTTCTGGACTTTTCTTAATATCATTGGTAGAACCAGCAATATCATCTCGCTCGAAAGAAATTATTGCAGTCAAATTAAACAGAGAACTATTAGCAATAAAGCATTGAGTTTGTTCTCTGGTTGGTAGCACTCCTAAGCGGAATTTGTCTAACATTTTTGCTAGCGATCGCACTGGAATAGCGCTCTCTGTATTGCTGATATCAGGAGCAATTAATAAGGACGGCTGGCCTTTAATTGAAGGTCGGTCGATGCCCAGATTTTCGATTAACCTTTGAATCCGTTCGTAGTCAGGGCGATCGCAGAATTTCTCCACAATATTTGGATACCGATCGTCGCTTAAAAATTCTAAAAGAGCAATGTACTTGCATCCCAGACTGTGACCAACCCAAAAATAACTCGATGGTTCTTGATAAATTTCGCTTTCATAGCCTAATCTTTGAGAAATTTGGGTCAGTTCTGTTCTCAGAATCTCCTGCTCTTTTAATAACCCAATAGCGATGGGCCAGTGACGAAAAGTAAATCTAAACGGCAAAGCAACTACGGTATAACCTTCTTCAAACAACTGGTGTAAAAAATATCGATAAAACAAAGTTGGTAAACTACCAAAAAAAGTTCCACCAATAAATTGAACCACACCTTTTGGCTGCGGATGAACAGCCACCCAACTAAAAGAAACAGGCTGAAATTTAAATGAGTTCGACATTTGAATAAAGCTCAGTGAGTGTATAAGTAGGCTTAATTAAACGTAATCAAAGGTAATTAAACGTAAGGTGGGCATTGCCCACCCTACAGTTACTTACCATTTAACAGTTCTAGCCGCGAGACATTCTGACAGGAATATCGAATTTATCCATCACTGTATTTAGCTCTTTCAAATTGACATCATTGGCATCGAGTTGGGCCAGCAGTTGCACGAGCATTTGAGCTTTTTCTGAATTGTCTGCTTCCAAAGTAGCCAAGTCCAAATTACCGTTGCGTAACTCTTCCAAAATTGGGCCAACAATTGGTAAATCGATGATAATTGGTTTACCTGGTTCAGGCGTAATCTCGTTCAAGCCTTTTCCACTGGCGATCGCTAAAGTGTAATTAATTTGATCGAAGTCCGGTGAAGTTGGAGTTGCTGACGGGAAATCGTTTGGCAAGAAAGTACCGCGAATTTCGGGATTCAATAACACCTTGACTGGTTTCTTGCTTTGGGGTTGAGGCTTTGGAAAGATGGAACGCGCTGGCACAAATAGCGAGACATAGCCGCGCACTTCCAGCAAACCTGGAGTCAGAGTTTTTGGCAGAATGGGCAACAATTGAACAGATGCAGTTTTGTGAGCGGGTATTGTGAAAAATGCGCGATATACCTTCGGTTTCCCTGGCTGCTGAGTCAGAGGTACCTCGATGTTACTGCCTTCAACGTCAACAACTAAGAAAGCGTTGTTGAGCAAGATTTTATTAGGATCTGCCGGCACGGGTAAGCTGATGGTAAACTCAATCCGATATCGCAAGTCGATCGCTTCGAGATTGGAGATGGTGAGAAAGTATCCCTGAACGATTCGACGAGCCACTGGGATGAGTTGTGGAGGGATGCCCATCACAGGTGCGATCGGTGCGGTGAGGATTTCAAAGGTGGAAACTTCCATGTTTGTGTCCGAGTAATTTAACTTTTAGCTTGGGTTATTTAGCCGGAAAATTGTGTTTCTGTTTTTCCGTGGCTATATCTATGAATAACTGCCCGTCGCGGTTGGTTAACAGTCGCTTTTTCTGGTGACACTCATTTGAGTTAACTCAAATGAGTGTCGCTTGATTGTGCGACTTGACAATTTAAAAATTTTTGTTAAAGCGCACAGGAACACGGATCGGGAATTTAATTTATCCTTGTGTATCTGAAGATAAAAATAAAATATCGCATTGATTATCAGGGCGATCGCACATTCATCTGTTGGTATAATCCCCCTTTAATGGGCCCGGGGCGATCGAAAAGCTAAAAAAGCCTACACAAAACGTTACATATTTGTTAACATCGGGACGAGTCTGTTCTCAGCAACCCCTCTGTTAACCTTCTAAACTAACCGTTATGAGTCAACCTCCCTCAGCAATTCCCGCCTCAGAAGAGTCCGCCGAAACCCCGACAGCGCCGACAAACACTGCACCTCCACCGAGTTATGTCAAGCTGGCGATGCGGAACATGGTTCGCAAGCGGGCGACTTCTCTGTTTCATTTTGCCTTGACAGCCGCCGGACTTTTAGGCGTACTCGTGGGTTTGGCTTTTCTCGATCGCTATTTCAATTCTTAATTGGGGATTCAAACAATCAGCCTCTAATTTCTGCTGATGTTTTTGATATTTCTTAATCGGGAGTTAAGCTGATTGTTCTGCCTGCCTGTTGCAATCTCTAACAGATTACTGTATCTTTCCAGCAACAGCAAAATCCCCTGCCGTTCGATCGCGCAATTGGAATTTGTAAAAAAATTGAATATATCCCTTGACAGGAGAGCAAAAAAATGTTAATAGAGGTGAACGTCGAGGACTGTTACGGGCACGCCCTGCAGTCAGCCGACGCTTCCAACCTCCCTGAGAGTGCAGCCAGCGGGGAGATTGCAGCCGAAACCTGGGAAAATTGGTTTAGCGTTTGGCTGGAAAACCAGCAGGAGGATGTCCCAGTTGCTCCCGGCTACGAAGTCAGTCTGCGTTTAACCGCCGATACGGAGATGCAAGCGCTCAACCTCCAGTACCGCCAGCTTGATCGATCGACCGATGTACTAGCTTTCGCATCTCTAGAGGTAGACTGTCCTCAGCTAGAGGAAATGCAGTCATCTGAACCCCTATACTTGGGTGATATCGTTATCTCGATCGATACAGCGAACCGACAAGCCCAGCAGCAAGGACATCCCCTGAAGACCGAACTAGCTTGGCTGGCCGCCCACGGTTTTCTGCATCTTTTGGGCTGGGATCACCCGGATGAAGAAAGTCTGACTCAAATGCTCGATCAACAAGAAATATTGCTGCGGGCGATCGGTCTTGCGATCTCTGGCAGCATAACTGAAGTTGATGGTGATTTAACAAATCATGTCAAGCCCAACATAACTTTCTGAAATTAAACCAAAACTTTAGTAAAAACATAGAAAAGTTACCTAGACTTGATGTAGTTAATTTGAAAAGTTTAGCTTTCATTCATCTCTGTAAATTAAAGTTGGTTCTTTATGACACTAGATAGACCCTCAATTTCATCACAAATCGCAGAGTTTCTGCCCATGCCTCAAGACTCTTCTAGCCAGACAGTCCACGAGTCTAAAAAAGCCTTGAAATACAACCGAGATCTGTCCTGGAAAATCGCATCTAGCTTAGCTACGAGTTTTAGATACGCTTGGGGGGGTCTGACTTATGCTTTTGAAACTCAGCGCAATTTTCGGATTCACACTGTTATAGGAACATTGGCGATCGGACTCGCGCTATTTTTGCAACTCCAACCTGTAGAAATATCTGTGATCGGCGTCACCATTGGCATAGTTTTAGCAATGGAACTGTTGAATACGGCGATCGAATCCGTGGTAGACTTGACAGTCGGGCAATCCTACCACGAACTAGCCAAAATTGCCAAAGACTGCGGTGCTGGAGCGGTTCTGGTATCAGCAATGGCTGCTACGATCGTCGGTGCTGCACTTCTGCTTCCTCCTTTGTGGGCAGTCGTTCAAATTGCGATCGCCCGTCAGTAACTTATTGGGCCCAGAAAATTTTAGGTTTTAGATGACCAATTTGAGATTTTTAGTTTTCTTAGTCTATATTGCAGCTATTTTTATCTTCGGCATCTATCTAAAATCTTGAAACCCTTGCTTTCAGGGAGCGAGTTAACCTAAAATCTAAAATCTAAAACCTAAAATCTAACTTAACCCGTGATTATAGTCATCGATAACTACGACAGTTTTACATACAATTTGGTACAGTATCTAGGAGAACTCGGTGCTGAGTTGCCGGTAGCCAGCGAAGTGCAAGTCTACCGCAACGACCAAATTTCCTTAGCAGAAATTAGGCAATTACAGCCTGCGGCAGTGGTGATTTCTCCAGGCCCGGGGCGGCCGGAAGATGCGGGAATTTCTCTGGAATTAATCAAAGAATTGGGGCCGACTCTACCAATTTTAGGCGTGTGCCTCGGACATCAAAGTATCGGTCAAGTATTCGGCGGCAAAATTGTTTCTGCACCCGTGTTGATGCACGGCAAAACTTCTCAGGTAGAACACGCAGGAGTCGGAGTTTTTCAGGGCGTGGAATCGCCGATGATTGCAACTCGCTATCACAGTTTGGTAATTGAAAAGCAGAGTTGTCCTGAAGTTTTGGAAATTACGGCTTGGGTTGAAGACGGAACTATTATGGGCGTGCGGCACCGGGAATATCCGCACATTGAAGGTGTGCAGTTTCACCCGGAAAGTATTTTGACGACTGCGGGAAAGCAATTATTGCGAAATTTCTTGGAACGGCTTTAGGATCGCGAATTAAATAACTTACAATTTTAATTGTTATTGTGGGATGGGCGTCCCGCCCGTCCTTTTTGGACGG
>NZ_JAUBTU010000024.1:0-84547 GCF_036705085.1 Microcoleus sp. B6-A1 | reverse complement strand
AACAGTTGAGTGACTTAATATTGTTGTGTAAACACTGTCACGCCAAAATTCACAGCGAAAAGAATTACTAGAGTGAACGTGCAATCAGCATCCGCAAGCAATGTCCTGAGTTGGGTAGGGGCAAGTGGCAAATTCTGGAAACCGACTCTCCCTCGGTGTTAGCCCACTGCTGCGACTGGCAAGGCAGGACGGTGATTGCTGTCCACAATCTAGCCGACAAACCTTGTACCGCTACGCCCAAATCTCACGAATACAGCCATCTGTTCGATTTATTTGGCGATCGGCTCTATGAATCTCTCGATGCTGACTCGCCCTCTATTCCCTTAGAAGCCTACGGCTATCGCTGGTTTCGAGTCAATTGAATCCAGGCGTAAAAAAGTTAATCTTGAGGGGAGAACTAGCGACGTGGACTGTTAGGAATGTACTTAGCAGTATTCTTGTCTGGAAGCGGTTCTATCTGACCTTGATTGACCAAAGCTTGATGAATTAGGGCAGTAGCACTACCCCGACTGAGCAACTCGTTCGGATTAAGAACTCTGGGATCTGGATAGTTGACCACTATCTTTGCCTTTGTCGCTGCTGCCACTGGCTCAACCGCATATTTAGGAAGTTTCTCGGCATCTTTATAGTACGAATTGAGAAAATCTAATGCCGAATTTTTAGCAGGCGCAGTTGCAGCTTTTGTCGTTGTTGGTGGAACAGCCTTAGCCGGTTTAGGTGCGGGCGCAGCCGCAGGCTGCTGCCTTGCCACTACAGGTAATAACGGCTGCATCAAAACAGTCGCTGCCAGGGGAAATGCCAAACGGTTCCTAGCAATTCGACGTTTATTTACTGGAGTTGGCTTGGCTGCAGTTACAGCCGCTTGATCAGTTTTGACAACAGGGGGATTGTAATCCATATTTAAACCCCTCATTAACACAACTAATGCTTGTGCCTTAGTCAAGGGCTGCTTCGGACGAAACTCCTTTCCGGGAAAATCATTCATAAATCCCGTTTCATAAGCTTCTTTAATCGGAGTTGCTGCCCAGTAGTTTTGAGGCACATCCTTAAAGTAACTTCCACTGGGTATCTTTCTAATGCTTGCTCGATTAAAAGCTTGGTGGATCATCGCCGAAAATTCATCCCGATCCACAACCTGTTTTGGTCTAAAAGTTCCGTTTACATATCCGGTAACAATCTCTTTTTCAGCTAAGGAATCAATAAACGGACGCGCCCAGTAATTCGGCGGTACATCAGGAAATTTTGATTTAGCTTGTTGAGCAGCAACTTGCTGGGAACTTAGCACAAAACCAGTGCCACTGACACTAACGGCTAAAGCTAAAAAGGCTACGCTGATTGACGGTAAATACCTGCGAGTAGACATAATAAATTTCCTCCTGATTTTTGCATTTTTAACGATATTCTTTGGCTGAGTTAAAGCGGATTACTTTTTTTTGGCTCCGAATCCGATTCTGTTTTTACCTCTAACTCTTCGCGACGCAGAGTTTCCGTTGCCTCAACCGTATCTTGCTCAACTTCTTTTCTGACTTGCACTTCCTCGCGCACAAACGCTTGCTTTTTGATATCCACACTTTCTTCGTAGATTTCAAAATGTGCCATTTCTTCTTGCTTGAAGGCGGTATCTGGAGTTACTCGACTCCCTGCATATTCAGGAGTAGTGTGCTCAATCACAACTCGCTCTTTTTCTACAGGAACTTCCAGTTGTACCGTTTTGGTTTCAACTTGTTTGCCAATTATTACCTCGCCTGTTTTGCGACGGGTTTTATCTGCAACTAATCGTTCTTCGTACAGTTTGAGTTTTTGATGATCCTGTTCGTTCATCTGATACAATTCGGGCTCTCGCTCGTAAGTGTAGGTATCCCGGTCATAAGCAGCATTACGAGTTTGAGGCGAGACTGAATGCGTTCTCGAAACTGGAACAGGCCCTTCTAAAGGTAATGAGGCTTCTACTGGTACAGACGCTTCTACTGTTGAAGTACGATAAATACCCCGCACTTGTTCTTCATAATCGTAATCAACTGCTGTCCCATGCTCATACCTGGGTAGTTTTTCTACTTGGTCTTTACTCTGCAAACCTGTAGCGTAAACGCGCCGCCCATTAACATCAACGCGACAAAGAGCGATGGGAAGTAAAACTTTTTTGCCAAAAATCCAAGAACCAGTCTCTACCACAAAATAGCGGAAACGTCCTGTCTCATCTACTAGCACAGTATCGATCGTGCCCATTTTATCATCGGTATTTCCGGCATACACCTCCGCCCCTTTGATATCGTCGCCATCAAAAGCTGCTTGGCGGTAGTTGGGATTAAAATCCTCAATTTTGTAAAGTAACATTGTTGTTTCCTGTACTATCTACATCCACTTGTGTACCTACTTTAGATAGATATCAGTTCTAATACTTCCTTCTTATGAATGATTCAGCAAATTGAAAATCATCAAGATAGCGAGATTTTTTTATATTTTTCTATCTTTAGGTAGATGAATTTATATTTCCTGTACTCAAGGGGATAAATTTATCTAATGATTCGTAGGTTGGGTGGAGCCAACCTACAACGTTTCTGCCAGCAACTCTCACAAGGATTTATTAGGTTTTATGATCACCTTAACTAGGGGATATCCTACAAAGTTAAGGGCATCTATAAACGAGCTGCTGGTTTTTTTTTAAAGGAAATTTCCATTTTATGAGCGAAGTTACTACTTTTGATATTTAGAATTTTTAAGTTAAAAATATTATGCCCATCGGTAGATATTCTGGTAATGATGATTAAGTAAAATTAAATTACCTTCAAGAAAAAAAATGACTTAACGCAGGGGTTAATCTTTTATGACTTATCCAGATCGATCGGGCAGTCCACTCACTGATCCTACAATCGTCAATCCGCTGGTGGATTACCACGATCAAGTGAGGTGGGGGCCAATTTTGGCAGGAATTGCGATCGCTCTGGGCACTCAACTAATTTTAAGCGCTTTGGCAATGGCGATCGGATTAACCGCAGGTGCAACAGGGGCGGATGCAGGTTCCGTTGGTATTGGGGTCGTAATTTGGTCGATTATCAGTTTGCTGATTTCCCTATTTTTGGGCGGTTGGGTGATGGCTCAAAGCTGCGGCCCGATGACCAAGAAAACAGCATTTTTGAATGCAGCAATTCTTTGGGGAGCTACATTAGCACTTAGTGCTTGGTTATTAGGAAGCGGGATATCGGGTGCTGTTGGCGCTGCCGCTGCTAATGCTGGAGAAATTGCCAATCAAGTACAACAACAGGGCGGCGTTAATATACCCAATCAAGCGCCGAATGTAGACCCAAATCAAGTTCGCGATGTAGCTGGTAATACAGCTAAAGCTACTTGGTCATTTCTACTTGGCTCTTTGCTGAGTTTGGCAGCGGCAATGATTGGTGCAGCTCTTGGCGCTCGCAAACCTCGCGTTTATGCTTGATTAGCGATGATGAAACCTGAAAATTCAACAAGCACAGGAGCGAGTCGAAAGATTTTATACCATTGTGATGATGATTCATCCTTTCTTGGAGAAGGTCAATCACCCGGCGCTGCTCGGAGTACCGAGACAGCGCGGGCACAGAAATTGCCGAGTTGACCAGTCTAAGTGGTTCGCCCACTACGTTTAAGGTAAGCGTTCAAGTACCTACCAGAAAATGCGTGCTAGTTTTCTGCTCTAGAACTTAAAAGTTAAACAGGTGTAAGGGTTAAGCCAGTGCTTTTAAGATAGTTACCGACCTTAAACATTGACGCAGCAAACATTACCCCGTAAGGGAGGACTTAAATGTCTAATTTTGTTTTTGTACTTGATACCAAAAAACGACCGCTCAATCCAATCCGCCCAGGATTGGCACGTAAATTGCTAACTAATGGCAATGCCGCTGTTTTTAAAAGGTATCCATTCACGCTAATTTTGAAAGTAGAGGTAACAGTACCGCAAAAACCAATCACTCTCAAAATAGATCCTGGCTCTCGAACTACTGGAATTGCCTTAATACAAGGACAAAACGTAATCTTTGGTGCAGAGCTAACACACCGAGGACAAGCTATTAAAGCCAGTCTGGAATCTCGCCGTTCATTGCGTAGAGGCAGGAGGAATCGCCATACTCGCTATCGTCGGGCCAGATTCTTAAACAGGACTCGCCCGAAAGGGTGGCTGGCACCAAGTTTGCAACATCGTGTCGAAACAACACTGACATGGGTGACTAGATTGATGAAACTAGCCCCCATTGCTTCTGTCGCTCAAGAGCTTGTGCGATTTGACTTACAGCAATTAGAAAACCCAGAGATTTCTGGGATTGAATACCAGCAAGGCGTTTTATGGGGCTACGATATCCGTGAATACTTGCTAAACAAATGGGACAGGAAGTGCGCTTACTGTGGTGTAATTAATACACCGCTACAAGTCGAACACATTCATCCCAAAGCCAAAGGCGGAGCTAATCGCATTTCTAATCTTTGCCTTGCTTGCGATGCTTGCAACAAAAAGAAAGGTACTCAAGATATTGAGCAATTCTTGTCTAAAAAGCCAGAGATTTTGAAGCGGATTCTATCTCAAGCAAAACGTCCGTTAAAAGACGCAGCAGCCGTTAACTCAACTCGTTGGACATTATTTAATCGACTCCGTACAACTGGCTTGCCTGTTTCTACAGGTAGTGGTGGCTTAACGAAGTTCAACCGCATTCAATTAAATTTACCTAAAACTCATTGGCTAGATGCAGCTTGTGTCGGAAAGGTTGAGTCATTGAAGATTTTAACAAGCAAGCCACTATCGATCAAAGCAACTGGTCACGGGACAGGTCAAATGTGCCGCACTGGCAAATTCGGCTTTCCATCTCGCTATGTTCCCCGGTTTAAGTTTGTTAAAGGTTTTCAAACGGGAGATATTGTCAAAGCGATTGTAACCTCTGGTAAAAAAATTGGTACATACGTTGGACGTGTGGCCGTAAGAACCAGTGGTTCATTCAATATTTCCGCATCAGAATTGGTGTCAGGAATTAGCCACAAATATTGTTCAATTATTCAACGAAAAGATGGTTACTCGTATGCAGCATAAACATTTTTTCCTCTCGCCGCTGACCTGGGTACAAGTACAGCGGGAGTCTCCAAGGGGGAAGAAAGATGAAATTGCCGCCGCTTATGGGATGGATTTGCAACAGCCAGCCCGAAAAGGCGAGGTTTTGGCAATTTTTGGGTTAGCGCTAGGCGGTAGCAACGCAATGAGAGCTGGTTTGGGCTTTTTACGCAACGTACCGCTGGCTGGCGCGATGATTGGTGCGAGTACGAATGCTACGATGCTGTACGCGCTGGGATATGCGGCGCGCCAGTTTTACGAAGCCAAACTGAGGGAAGAGACTGAAGAACCTGGAACCGAAACGCTGCAAGCGATCCAGCAACAAAGCGAGAAATATCTCGATGTTGCGATCGCCCAGCAAGCAGCGATGGATCAAATTATGGTTCACATGATTTTGGCAAGTTATCCCAACAAAAACTGGGAAGATATTCTGCCAGAATTGAAGGCATTGCAATTAAATGCTGATTCTCTCCAAAGGATTGCTGCTAACATCAAGTCCCCCAAACCATTGGGTGCATTGTTAGAGCAACTTAACCCCGACTTTGCAGTACCGCTATTAGCTCAATGCCGTCGCATTGCCGAAAGTAGCGGAGAGGTTTCCGAAGCAGAACAGAAGGTGCTGAATGCGATCGCACAAAAACTCAACGGTCAAGATGTGGCTGCGATATCCACTTGAAAAAAATTGTTGGTGCGTTAGCTTTCTGCGTAACGCACCATCCCCAATATTTACTGTGGCTGTGTAAGTCCTAAATTAGCCTCACATTACAGAAATCTACAGGCTTAAGATAGAGTTTGACATGGCTAATTTTAATACTATCAATAACGACTGATGCAAGAGGAACTTTTATGACAGCAGAAATATCTGGAGTCTGGGACAAGATTGAGAGCATGATCAATGACTTCATTGTCCTGCTGCCTAATATGGTACTAGCGTTCCTTGTTTTTGCAATCTTTTTCTTTGTTGGAAGGTCAATTAAGAGAGCGGTCAGGCGGCTTACCCGCAACCACCGCCAATCCCGAAATTTGGGACTGGTGTTGGGAAGGTTAGCG
The DNA here is from genome assembly GCF_036705085.1 of Microcoleus sp. B6-A1. NCBI lineage: Bacteria > Bacillati > Cyanobacteriota > Cyanophyceae > Oscillatoriales > Microcoleaceae > Microcoleus > Microcoleus sp. B6-A1. The sequence continues at coordinate 78,429 of NZ_JAUBTU010000024.1, read as the reverse complement.
CAGGGTATTACTGTTTTGGTTGGTCTGTTTATTGCCTTGTCGATTGTAATTCCCACATTTAAAGCAGGCGATTTGGTGCAACTGCTAGGAATTAGCGGGGTAGCGATTGGTTTTGCCTTTCGCGATATCTTACAAAACTTCCTAGCTGGTATCCTAATTCTTTTGACGGAACCGTTCCAAATAGATGACCAGATTGTGTTTAAAAACTTTGAGGGAACGGTAGAAAATATTGAAACTCGCGCTACAACAATCCGAACCTATGATGGTCGCCGGATTGTAATTCCCAATGCCGAATTGTTCACCAATTCTGTTACTGTGAATACCGCCTTTGATCAACGCCGGATGGAATACGACGTTGGTATCGGCTACGGCGATGATATTCACCGAGCCAAGCAGTTAATGATGGAAGCTATGCACAGTGTGGATGAGGTTTTGAATGACCCTGCTCCTGACGTGTTGCTGATGGAACTTGCAGGAAGTAGCGTCAATATCCGCGCTCGATGGTGGATTGCTCCGCCGCGACGAATTGACGATCTGCGATCGCGCGACAAGGTACTTTCTGCGATTAAGGAAAAGCTGACTGCTAATGGCATCGACTTGCCCTTTCCTACGCAGCAAATTTTGTTTCACGACCAAACCGAAGAGACGGATGGCGATCGCAAACGTCAACGCGAAGGATGGCCCGCTGGTAATGGCGAAGTTCCTAAACCCCGCAGCATCAGCGGTTCTCTGCAAAAACTCATTGAAGTGCGATCGCCACAAGACGGCAACGGACAATCGCCACCCCACCACAACTCATGAAAAATGTCAAGTTAAGCAAACTTTGGGATTCGCTGCACTCTAGCTATTGGTTTATTCCGACGTTGATGGCTGCGGGGTCGATGATTTTGGCGATCGCCATGCTGACACTTGACCGCACGGGTAATATACCAAACTGGAGGTGGATTTACACGGGTGGGGCCGATGGTGCGCGATCGGTTCTCTCATCGGTTGCCAGTTCAATGGTCAGCGTTGTTGCTACAGCTTTTTCCATTACTATTGTGGCGCTTCAGTTGGCGAGTTCAAATTTTGGCCCCCGATTGCTGCGTAATTTTATGCAAGATACGGGCAATCAAATCGTGCTTGGCACTTTCATTGGCACGTTTATAACAATCGAACATGAAAACCCCGTGACTTTAGTCCGGGGATGAAAGGGAGAAGGAGGCTGTAGCCTCCCAGCATCTTTCATTAGATTTCAGGATTACGACCTAGGGTGCAACTATGTAAAGCTTTGTGAACAACTTTGGCGACCTTAAGCTGATGCTGGTAGCATAAGGAACATCGTGATGAGGTCGAAGTCATGCTAGTTTTTGAGTTCAAAGCCTACGGAAAAAAGCAGCAATTTGAGGCTGTAGACGAAGCAATTAGAACAGTGCAGTTCATCCGTAACAAAGCATTGCGCTTTTGGATGGAAAACGAAAAAGTCAACAAGTATGACTTGAATAAGTACAGTGCTGTTTTAGCTAAAGAATGGACGTTTTGCGATGAACTCAACAGCATGGCTCGACAATCAAGCGCAGAAAGAGCGTGGTCGGCAATCGCCCGATTCTACGACAACTGTAAAAAGAAAATCCCAGGAAAAAAGGCTTTTCCGCAGTTTCAGAAAGACAATCGGTCGGTCGAATATAAAACGACCGGGTGGCGGATGGCAACTGACCGAAAATCTATCACTTTTACCGATAAAAAAGGCATCGGAAAACTCAAACTAAAAGGGACGCGCGACTTACATTTTTATCAGCTTACCCAGATTAAGCGAGTACGCTTAGTCAAACGAGCCGATGGATACTACATCCAGTTTTGCGTTCAAGTTGACCGTTCCGAGAAGATTGAAGTTACAGGTAATGCTATTGGATTAGACGTGGGGCTCAAAGAGTTCTACACAGACTCTAATGGCGTTGCCGTCGAAAATCCGCGTTTTCTGGGCAAAGGAGAGCGCCGACTAAAGAAAGCTCAAAGGCGGCTTTCAAAGCGAGTCAAAGGTTCAGAAAATAGAAAAAAAGCTAGGGTAATTCTAGGAAAACGCCACCTCAAAATAAGTAGACAACGCAAAGATTTTGCCGTGAAGTTGGCAAGATGCGTTATCCAGTCCAACGACTGTGTAGTCTATGAAGATTTGAGGATCAAGAATATGGTGAAGAATCACTGCTTAGCTAAATCAATTAACGACGCATCTTGGTATATGTTTCGAGTGTGGATGGAATATTTCGGTAAAGTATTCGGAAGGATTACGATTGCCGTGCCAGCCCACGGGACGAGTCAAGAATGCTCTAGCTGCGGAACCATTGTCAAGAAAAGTCTATCAACGCGAACTCACGCTTGTCAGTGTGGATGTGTGTTAGATCGCGATCACAACGCAGGTAGAAACATCCTAAGTCGGGGATTGAGTACGGCGGGGCACGTCGGAACTTGGATCTTAGATCCGAACGCTTGTGGAGAGTTGACCGCTACCGATGTTGAAGTAATTCTGCATCGGCAAGTCGATTCTGCGAATCAAGAATCCCCTCGGCTTTAGCCAGGGGAGTGTCAATTACTGTTTACTCGTATTGCGAACCATTCATGCAGAAGGAGAAGGATACAGTCTCTTTGTACCCCAACTTTCGGTTACAGTTGGTACCGGATTGGCAATTGCCAGTATCGGCGTACTGATTTACTTTATCCATCACGCATCAACCATTATTCAAGCGTCCCATGTAATTACTCAGGTTAGTGGCGATTTAGACAAAGCTCTAGATCGTCTGTTTCCCGGAAAAATCGGAGAAGGTAAGGCGAAAAAATCGCGACAAGTGGGAGAAATTCCTGCAAATTTTGACTCGGAAGCAAGTCCAATCAAAGCCACTGGCGAGGGTTATTTGCAAGCAATCGATGACAACGAATTAATGAAAATTGCCCGTCATTACAATCTGCTTGTACGTCTTAAAACTCGACCGGGAAAGTTTATCGTCAAGGGCAGCGATTTAGCGATGGTTTTCCCGGAAAAACAGGTGAATCAAAGCCTGAACCAAAAAATTAATGATGCTTTTATTCTGGGCAAAGAACGGACTGAATATCAAGATGTAGAATTTCCGATCGATCAGTTAGTTGAAATTGCCTTGCGTGCGATTTCTCCTGGTATCAACGATCCGTTTACTGCGATTCGGTGTATCGATCGACTCAGCGCCGGATTATCCCGCCTCGCTCAAAGGGATTTTCCCTCCCCCTATCGCTACGACGATGAACATAATTTGCGCGTCATTGTTGAACGAGTGACGTTTGAAGGGTTAGTTGATACTGCATTTAACCAAATTCGCCAGTACAGTAAATCAGATGTGGCGGTAACAATTCGCTTATTGGAAGCTATAGCTTGCATCGCCACTTACACCCGCAATTCCAAACAACGAGAAGCTTTACGCCGTCACGCGGAGATGATTTTAAATAGTAGCCGCGAACAAATCTCTCAGGAGCAAGACCAGAAAGATGTCCAAGAACGGTATCACCAAGTCATTAAAGCTTTAGGAGAGGATTAATTGGGTAGAGCAGAATTATGGTAATAACAGCAGCTTTGCGATCGGCTCCTAATACTTTAGCTTTAACCGGGCTGATTGCCATTGGTTTAGCTCTGCGGTTTTTTTGCTGCTTTTGTACTCAGTAAGTTAGCAGAAAGATAATTGATAATTAGCGATCGGCATCACTAAAGTAATGTATAATTGCTGACAGTTAAGCTGTTCATCATTTAAATTTTCGAGGCTATCTAAGCAAGTATTGGGTTTCAACCTCTGAAACACGCATTTTAAATGCACAACAGCTTATAGTTTTTTGATATACAGAGAGACGAATTTGATATGTTGCTAAGCTGTATCTGACAGCAAAAAAGCTTATAATCAACATTAAAGGCCGCAGCCTGTCAAGAGGTGTTGGAAAATTTATGTGTGTCAACTTAGGGCATATCCTGCATGAAAGCTACGAAATTATCGCTTTGTTGGGAGAGGGAGGGTTTGCTAGAACCTACACGGCTGTACAAATAAACAAACCTAATAATCCTCTGTGCGTTGTTAAGGAAATTCCTTTTCCCCCATCGAACGATGCGCGCGTCTTGGAGAGGGCAAGGCAGCGATTTGAAAGGGAGGCTAGCGCTTTGTGCCGTCTCGGCAACAACTCGCGCATTCCCGAATTATTCGATCGCTTTGAAGAAAACGATTATTTTTACTTAGTACAAGAATACGTTAAAGGACACCCGCTTATTCAAGAACTCGCTCCTGGCGATCGGTGGAATGAGAAAAAAACTGTTGCTTTGTTGCGGGAAGTTCTGGAAATATTAAAATCGGTTCACCAAGAAAAAATTATTCACCGCGATATTACACCTTCTAACTTAATTCGGCGCGAAACAGATCAACAAATTGTTTTAATAGATTTTGGGGCGGTCAAAGAAATCAGCACTTTTACCTCTAACTCTACAGGTGAAATATTCACATCGCAGGCGATCGGCACCAGCGGTTATATGCCTGCCGAACAATACAAGCCACAGTCTCTCCCGCAACCCTACAATGATATTTATGCAGTAGGAATCATCGCGATTCAAGCCCTCACCGGGCGGCGTCCCACCAATCTGCCGCAAGACCCCGAAACTGGTGAAATTGTCTGGGATTATTTAACATCTGAACCGGTTAGCGACAAGCTTAAAAATATTTTAACCAAGATGGTGCGTTTCCACTTTCAAGACCGCTACCAATCTGTGGATGAAGTTTTGCAAGACTTGGATTTGTCGATCGTCCCAGGGCCCCAGGTACCCAAAACTTCGCGGAAGTTGCGATCGGGCTTTCGCTGGCTGCTGTTAGGCGTTGCGGGAATTGCGGCTTTTGGGGCGATCGTACTTTTAATCCCCAGAATTTCCCCGCTAATCCCCAGAATTTCCCCGCAACCAACGCTGGCTACACCCTCCGCAGATGGTGTAAGTTCCGGCGAAAAACTCCTCGTGCAAACCTCCGCCTTGTGGTCAAAACAAAGGGGAATCAATGAGTTTGCCGACTCAAATTATCCCGAAGCTTTAAAATTGCTCAAACAGTCCTGGCGGGAAGACCGCAGAGATCCAGAAACTTTAATTTACATCAACAATGCTTTACTGAAGGCAATCAATGCAGAATATTATACGATCGCAATTGTTGTCCCTATCCGCCGCAATCAGGACGGCAGCATCCTCAACGCAAATTTAGCAGAAGAACTGCTTCGTGGCATTGCTCAAGCTCAAACCGAAGTTAATTTAGGTCTTCTGGCTGCAAATGAGAACAATAAAGATTTTCCCGGTCAAGGCTTTCTCGAACCAAAAGCTATTAAAGGAAAAGGTCTCAAAGTCATCATTGCTGATGATGGCAATATCAAATCCTACGCCGTTCAAAGGGCTAATTATCTGGTCGCTCAGCCCGATATTCTAGCAGTTATCGGACACTACACCAGCGACATGACTGTGGAAACAGTAGATATTTACAATCGAAATCAACTCGTCGCCATTTCTCCGGGAAGCACCACAGAAGAACTGACGCGAAAACCTCGAAAATTTTTCTTTCGGACGGCTCCGACAACTAGCATAGAAGCTGAAGCTTTAGTAAATCAACTGCTCTTGGTCGGTGAGAAAAAAGCCGCAGTATTTTACAATCCCAACAGTCCGTTTAGCGCTTCTTTGTGGGAAGAATTCAAAAAGCAATTTGAAGCCAAAGGAGGCTCGACTTTTAGAATCAGGAAGTATTACGATTTATCTAAAAATAATTTAGACGCCGAAGCAGCAATCACAGAAGTTGAGAAAGCCGGAAAAACAGCCTTACTTGTCATTCCCGACGGTCAAGTCACTACAGCCCTAGAAAATGCGATCGAAATGATTAAAGCTAATGGCGATCGCAATTGGATTGTCGGGCCCTGGACTCTGTACGAGCCGAGAACGTTAGAAGTAGCCAAAGAGCTAAAGTCTGTTGAAAAACTGGGCATATCTGTGTTTTGGCATCCGTTAATAAGTTTTGACAAAAAATTTCCGCACAACGCTGAAAAATTGTGGGGAGGCCCGGTCAATACTCGATCGGCTTTAACCTACGATGCCGCCCGGACGCTGATTAAAGCCCTAGAAATGCAGCCGGAACCAAGCCGCGAAGGAATGCAAAAAACCTTAGCCGATCCAAACTTTAAAGCCGAAGGAGCCTCCGGTATAATTGAATTTGACTCGAAGACTGGAAATCGGAAAAACCCTCCTAAACGAGTGGCGCATATTGTGCCGTGTTCTAGAGAACAGTTTGGAGTTACATTTGTGCCGATCGAATTTCCCACAGCCGCAGCCGCAGGTTTAAAGTGCGATTGAATTGATATAGGAATCCTTGCAGGAGTCGTAAACTTTTTACCCCACCCCAACCCTCCCCTTATCAAGGGGAGGGAGTAAGAAATTCACAAATAATTTAGGATGGCTATATCTTGTGGCATTTTCCACAAACCTTTTAAGGGCGGGCAGGATGCCCACTCCACAATAAAATTTAGTCTTTGTGGAACAGGCCGGAAAGCCTGTTGTTAAGAATGATGCAATGTGTGGGAGGAATTGATATCTTGTGGCATTGTCAATGAACCCTCCGGGACGAGTTTTACCAAATATAATTGCCTGAAATCAATAATCTCATAACCCCACCCCCACCCGACAATAAAATTCTGGATAGAGAATTGTGCAAGATGTGCGAGTGAATTGATATCTTGTGCCGAACGCAACAATCCGCCAGATGTTTCAATCCTACAGCCGACTATTGCCACCGGTGCAACATATCAATTTATTAGATATATTAAACAAGGTTAGTTTTTTTTATAATAACGCTTATGGCTGTCAATCTCGCTTCCCCAACAAGTTCTAGTCTCAAACCAGAAGCCCAGAATATCTCAGCACTCAAACAAGTCTTTCAGACAATTGATGCCGATAGCTGTCCGGGTTCCTATAATTTTCATATGCACACAGTCTACTCCGACGGGCGATTGCAGCCAGAGAAATTGATGGAACAAGCCATAGCCCGCGGCCTCAAGGGCTTAGCTATCACCGACCACCACAGCACCGAAGGCTACGTTAAAGCTCAAATTTGGCTGGATAATTGGAAATTAAACCATCCTGACAAAAATAGTGAAGCACCTAGTCTCTGGACAGGCGCTGAAATTAATGCCGAATTACTCAACAATGAGGTACACATTCTCGGTTACGCCTTTGATCCGCAACATCCCAGTCTCAAACCTTACTTGCGAGGTAAAAGCACTGAAGGCACTTATTGTTATTCAGCAGCCAGGGTAATTGAAGCTATTCATGAAGCAGGAGGTTTAGCAGTTCTAGCACATCCTTGCCGGTATCGATCGACTGCAGATAAACTAATCCCAGAAGCAGCCCGTTTCGGCATTGACGGTGTAGAAATTTACTATGCTTACGGTAATCCCAATCCTTGGAAACCAAGCCCCAAACAAACTGCTTTAGTCAAAGATTTAGCAGAAACTTATGGTTTGCTGGGAACTTGTGGCACGGACTCTCACGGCCTGAGTCTTCTCGTCCGAATCTAGATAATTCGGAAATAAGAAGTGCTTTATCCTGTCATTACCAGTCTAAGCGTTAGCGGATATATCTCTTATGAAAGCAATCACAATGACCCAAAAACAAACAGTTTACCATGTCATATTATGTCCGCTAAAACAACCATTATAAAATGGGTTCGTAGTGAGGACTTCAGTCCTCATAAAAGTCTGTGGACTGAAGTTTTTACTACTTGCCTTATAAGGGCTATTTTACGGGACATGAGATCATTAACGATGCCAGGATGAGCTTTCGCCCTCCAAAAGAAAGCAATTGCCAAACCAGGTAATATTGTTGTAACTCCGAGAGACATTGAGCCCTAAAAACCAGTCGCCCTTCTAGCGTTCGGGGAACAACTGACAGGCCCTGTTAGTTGGCTGATTTGCCCAATCCAAGCGAGAATTCCCAAATCGATCCATCCAACCTTCCAAATAAGCTCGATTAGCCTTTCTTTCCTCTGGATCGGAGGTATTCATGGGATGAGGTGCTAAACCCAAAATAGTCGCCGTCGTTACGCAAAACATCGACTTTTGAAAACTCTGACAAATTTGCACCCGTACATCGTCTTCACCGCGACAGCTAGTGCGATAAACTTCGTGCAAATACTCCGGCAAATAATGGCGCATATCTTGCATCAATTGAGTTGGCGGAATCCCAGCACCTCCAATCGGTAAAGGGTCAGCAAACAAAGCCCCGTAGGCAAAATCTTTTTGTTTTTCCGGGATTTGATGGGCTTGAGCGTTGTAGGAAACTGTGCCAAAAAAAGCTGTGCCCCGAAAGAAAACAGCCTCTACATAAGGCACAGCTACATCTGGTAAAAATGTTAAGTTAGCCGAGGCAGGAATGATATCGTAGACTTGACCGTGAATTTTGACGCTGTAAGTAATTGGCAGACTGGCGGCTGCTACTAAACCGGCTTTAACAAAATTAACAACGTCAGAAATAGACTTAGTTTCCCCTCGATCGTAGGAATCAGATAAGTCGATAAACAAATCGCTCATTACCCGCCAAAACTGACCGAGACCGGTGTAATAAGCCAGCATCCGCACTTGTTCAGGCAAAAAATCAGGAAAGGTTTTGTTGAGTCCCTGCATGAAAAAATTGCCTTTCAATTTAGCAGCGATCGCCTTTTCGACCAAACTGCTAAATTCCGGGGAATCCAAATAACTATCCAAACCACCGCCGCCGTGCCAAAGCATTGTTCTCATGCAATACTCAGCATACTCAAAATTAATGCGGTCGTGCCACAAATAGCGAATTAATTTCGGCAGCGTCACCTCTCCATTGAAATATTTAAAAAACGGAAAAAGCACTAAAAACTGTTCTTCTGCAATATAATTGAGATTGCGAGAATAGGCATCTAAAACAATAGCATAACTTTTCAGCACGCCGACAACTTCAACTACATTTTCCGTAGATTCAGGCAGTAAAGCTTGGCCTGATTCCAAGATGTCAATGTATGCGGATAGGGGATGGGAAGATGGTTTTAATACGGTACTTTTCATTTTTATTTAACCTTAATTGAAGGAAGGCACGACACGGATTTGAACACGGATACACTGATGAATGGAATAGGTAGGGACACGGCAGTGCCGTGTCCCTACAGCCGTCTGCTGTATTTTATGGGATTGAAAACTGCCATAGGACTAAAGTCCGATGCTACTGATATCTTGCACCATTCTCAATTAGCCCTAGGGGCGGGTTCGCCAACAGCCTTAAAGCTTGCAAATAGGTTATATAAACCCGCCCGACCCCACGAAAAATCCTCTTATTGATATTGCTGCAAGATGTCAGATGCTACAAACTTAGGTCATATTTTATTTCAAGTTTTGAGCAATAACTTTAACTTGGGGTGGCACATTAGCTACCATTCCGATCGCAGTTTTTTCGCTCAAAGCAACTAAAACTCCAGGCTGCACTCCCATGATTGCAATAATTATTGCTAAAACCAGCGAAGGAATGCGATCGCGCCAGCGGACTTGCGGCAAATTTACCACCACATCCGAAAGGCGGCCGAAAAAGGCGCGGTTGACCATAATTAAAAAGTAAACTGAAGTTAAACCAGTGCCGATCATGCAGAGCAAAGTTTGCAGGGGAAACACTGGCAAACTGCCCCGGAATATCAAAAATTCAGCAATAAATCCAGCCAAACCCGGAATGCCGGCACTTGCCATCACGCCGAGGATCATTAAACTGCCAATCATCGGCAAACCGCGATCGGGATTAAACAAACCTTTGAGCACATCGATGTTGCGGGTGCCGGATTTTTTGTAAACAATGCCGACGGTTAAGAATAGCAGCCCCGAAATTAAACCGTGGCTAACCATTTGCAAAACAGTTCCCAGCATACTAATCGGAGTAGCTGCGGCGCTAGCTAACAAAATGTAGCCCATGTGAGCGATCGAACTGTAAGCTACAATTTTTTTCATATCTTTTTGGGCGATCGCGCAACTCGCCCCGTAAAGCACGCTTACCACCGCCCAACTCGCCAACCAAGGTGCCGCCACCGCCCACGCATCTGGAAACAAACCCAAACCAAAACGCAGCATCCCATAAGTTCCCAGCTTCAAAAGCACCCCCGCCAGCAGCACAGATACCGGCGTCGAAGCTTCTACGTGAGCATCCGGCAGCCAAGTATGAAAAGGCACCAAAGGCATCTTAATTCCAAAAGCCAGCAACACCCCTGCCAGCAAAACAATTTGCCTTACCAAAGGCAATGGCAATCCTCCTTGCAAATGCGATGCGCCCGCTGCACCAACCATATCGAAACTAGAAGCACCACTAAGCCAACCAGTACCCAAGAAAGCCGCCAGCAGCACAATTCCCGAAAATGCAGTATAGATTAAAAACTTAGTAGCAGCATAACCCCGGCGCTCGCCTCCCCAAATCGCAATTAGCAGGTAAAGCGGAATCAATTCTACCTCAAAAAACAGGAAAAACAGCAGCAAATTTTGAGATAAAAAAGCCCCTGTTACGCCGCCGGTAATTAACAGAATCAAAGAATAATAAAGTCGAGGTCTGCGGATCGACTCATCCGTAGCGTAAATAGCTACCCCTGTCAGCAGAGTATTTAAAATTACCAAAGGCAGAGCCAAACCATCAACACCGAGATTGTAATTCAATCCCAAAACATCTATCCAAGGAATGAATTCCGCAAACTGCAACTGACTGGTACTGGCATCAAACTGAAATGCCAAAATCACCGAGAGAATAAAAGTTATACCCGCAATGGCGATCGCGACATTCCGAACTATTTTAGAACTCACTGAACCGGGCCAGAGCCCAATCAGGGCAGCGGCCAACATTGGTATCCAGATTAAAGCACTGAGCATCAATTAAAACTTTCCTTTGTTACGCAGTTTTTAGAGATATAGCAATCCTAAATCATTTGTGAATTTCTTACTCCCTCCCCAAGGCATCGGGGAGGGTTGGGGTGGGGTAAAAAATTTACGACTCCTGCAAGGATTGGTATATATTTAACATTAACGCAAAGCAACTGCATAAAAAAGCGATCGGCTAATTTTCTTGTTAACATAGATTCAAATGTCTCTGGAATCCTCCTATGACCTCAAGTCTTACAGATCGAGAAGATTTGCAAATTAAATCCGGTTCTCCTTCCACCCGCCTCACCGTTGCCGACTTGGAACAACTGCAAGGTATACTCTGCCAAGCACATCTAGACTACCAATTAGAACTGGTAGACGGGAAGATTATCATTATGGGCCCATCAGACATTGTATCGAGCGAAATAGGAGCAGAGTTAGTCAGTCTTTTGCGTAACTGGGTCAAACCTCGCAAACTCGGACGAGTGTTTGAGTCCAGCGGCGGGTTTATTCTCCCCAATTCAAATGTTACAGCCCCCGATGTTTCTTTTGTGACAGCCGATCGCCTCAAACAAAGTAAAAGGTATTTTGCCGAACTTGTCCCCGACTTAGTTGTAGAAATCAAATCTCAGTCCGATCGCCTCAAACCCCTGCGAGAAAAAATTTTATCATTTATCGAACTCGGAGCAAAAGTAGGAATATTAATCGACCCAGACAAGCGCACAGTAACAATTTACACTCCCCAAGCAGAGCCAGTGGTATTGAGAGACGGCGACATGATTTCAATTCCCGAACTTTTGCCCGGTTGGGAAGTTGCGGTGACAGAATTGTGGCCGATCGATTTTGAGTAAAACTAAATAAAAAAGCAGACAAACCCAGAATAAAATCATCTGCGTTCATCTGCGTTCATCCGCCCTCATCTGCGGTTTAAAATTAAATAACATCAGACAAAAAGCAGACAAACCCCGAATAGATTCATCTGCCAACCTCTGCGGTTTAAAACTGCCAAATAATCAACCCCAGCAACACAGCAACTCCCCCCGCAATAGTCAACACATAAAACTGCGACTGACCAGTGCCGCTGTACTTCAACCCTTCACCGCTGAAAATTGTGGCAAAACCGAACAAATTCACCGCCCCGTCCACCACATACCTATCAGTCCAAGCGCTGATTTTAGAGATAAAAGCCACAGCCCAAACGACAGTCAAGCGGTAAACTCGATCGATATAAAAATCGTAAGCAAACAAATCCTGCAACGCCGGCACCGGCAGCCGTACCGGTCGAGGTAAAACCCCGTACCAATAAATCGCTACCCCAACCGCAACGCCTATCAACCCAGATAACATTAACAGCGGAAGATGCAGAGTCTTCAACAGCAAATTTAAAGTATCAAAATCCCCCGTTTCCGCCCAAGGGCCAGTCCAACTAATTAAAAGTTGCCACTGCTGCAACATCCAAGGCACCAACAGCCCCATTACGGTCAAAATTACCATCGGCAAAGCCATCTGCCAACCAACTTCTGGAGTTCTGCGAGTTTTCGGCTGCGGTTTTCCAGCAAACACTAAACCGAATATGCGAGTTAAATTTAGTGCTGTCAAACCGTTAACTAAAAGCAGCACTATTACCAGCCACAAAGGCAAAGTCCAAAAACCGTTGAGCCAGCGCCGCATCGCCCAAAAGTTGCCCAGAGGTAACAGCGCGACCATCCCCGCAGCGCCTACTAAATAAGCCGTAGTGGTAGCAGGCATCTTCGACCACAACCCACCCATTTCTGTTAAATCTTGAGTGTTAGTTGTGGTAATAATTGACCCTACGCTCATGAATAATAGGCCCTTGGCGATCGAGTGCGCGAAGAGCAACAGCAAAGCAATGTCAACTTGATTTAGCCCCACGGCGATAAACACCAAACCCAAAGATGCGCTGGTAGAATGCGATAGTGCTCTTTTGATGTCGATTTGGGCGATCGCCACCAAGGAAGCGCCAACAGCAGTCACCGCACCCAAAACCACCAGCACCGCATCTGCGATCGGCGAAAGCGCTAAAACAGGCTGAAGTTTAATCAAAACATAAGCCCCAGCGCCCACAACTACCGTATTCCGCATAATCGAAGCCGGGTTGGGCCCTTCCATCGCCTCGTCGAGCCATAGATGGAAGGGAAATTGAGCGCACTTGGCCGTAGGTGCGGAGATTAAAGCCAAACCTAAAAGAGTCGCCACTAGGGGAGACAAAGTTGCAGTTTCAGCCCATATTTCCAAATCGGAAAAATTCAAACTTCCTGCTAAAGTTGAAAGCGTCACTACTCCCATCAGCAGTGGCACGTCTCCTACACGCTTGGTTAAAAACGCATCTCTAGCGGCTGTTACTACCAGCGGTTGAGCGTACCAAAACCCGACTAGCAAGTAAGTTGAAAGCGTCAGCATTTCCAACAAAGCGTAAGTTAGAAGCAGCGAGTCGCTAATGGCAATGCCGCTAATTGCCGCTTCAAAAAAACCCATCAGCCCAAAAAATCGAGCTAGCGCCCAGTCTTTTTCCATGTAGCCTAGAGCGTAAATTTGTGCTAGCAAACTCAGAACACTAACTAACTCCATTGCTCCCACGCTGACGGTGGAGATTTCTATTGCAAAAGACAAATCTAAATCGGCTGCTTGCACCCAGTGCACGAGCAACTGTTGGGGCGGTTGATCCCAAGTCGCTGTAAAAATAACTGATCCGTGTATGAAAGCCAACACAGTCATTAACAAATTGAAGTAAGCTGCAGGTCTCGGCCCTGTTCTGCGAATGGTGCCGGTAGACCACGGCAAAGTTAAAATTGCGCCTATCAAGCCATATAAAGGTACCCACCAACAGGCTTGGAGGAGAAATTGAGTCATTTAATTTATCCCTTAAACTTCAAATTACGGGCTGCCTTTATACAAAAACAGTCGCGGGCGATCGCGCGAGACCCTAAAACTTTCACTAAACCCGATCGTATAGTTGTGGCAAAATAATTTGCACTCCAGATTAACTATACATTAAAGCATCAAAACTGATAATTATCTCAAGACAAAATTACTGGTTGAGCACACGAGGCACTCAAAGAAAAAAATGCCTGCCGATGGGTCAAGACTGCCTTTTTTGCCGATTTCCCCGCGATCCCCCTTTTGGAATCCCCAAGTTTCCCGGCCGCGATGAGCTCCGGCTTCACATACCGAACTCTACTTTATGAGTATTCTTACTTACTTTAATCCCCCCTCGCCGTCGGCATCTACCCCTCTTTAATATTAAGATTATTAAATAAATATTAAATTATTTTAAGTAACATAAAAAATTTTAATTTTTGTTATTAAACATTATGATGTTAGTTTATATTGTCAAGGTGGACAGCTTCCCCTATTCTTATAGGATAGGAAGCTTTACACTGCCTTACTAAAAAATGTGGGCCTCCCCGTCCAAATTTTTAGATTTCTCAAAGATTTGTAACGGTAATTTCGCTCATCCTCAAAGGAGATTCAAAAATGTCAATTGCCGTGGGAATGATTGAGACAAAAGGTTTTCCCGCTGTGGTGGAAGCTGCCGATGCTATGGTCAAAGCTGCCCGCGTTACCCTCGTGGGCTATGAAAAAATCGGCAGCGCCCGCGTCACCGTAATTGTGCGCGGCAACGTGTCGGAAGTCCAAGCCTCAGTCGCAGCAGGAGTGGAATCCGTCAAGCGGGTGAACGGCGGAGAAGTCGTCTCTACCCACATCATCGCTCGCCCCCACGAAAACCTAGAATACGTTCTGCCGATTCGATATACAGAAGCAGTAGAACAGTTCCGAGGCTACTAAGTTCTTAGCGCACAAAAATTTCGTTAAAGAAAAATTTGTGCGATCGTCAAAAATTAACTGTTTAGTTCCCCAAATATTCAATCAGGAGTAAAACCAATGGCAATTGCAGTTGGCATGATCGAAACCCTAGGCTTCCCCGCAGTGGTAGAAGCCGCTGACGCGATGGTCAAAGCAGCCCGCGTCACCTTGGTAGGCTACGAAAAAATCGGTAGCGCTCGGGTTACGGTCATTGTAAGAGGAGATGTCTCGGAAGTGCAAGCTTCTGTCGCAGCCGGAGTAGAGTCAGTGAAGCGCGTTAACGGCGGACAAGTGATGTCTACCCACATTATCGCCCGCCCTCACGAAAACTTAGAGTACGTGCTGCCGATTCGCTACACCGAAGCTGTAGAACAGTTCCGTGAAGGCGTCAGCGGCATTCGCCCTCTCAACAGATCATAAGATAGGCGATTCCCTACGGGATAGCTTCGCTTCACGGCTGTTAGGGGCGTTTGGTAATTAAAAATTAAAAATCGCGATGTTTTTGATTTAGCATTTTTAATTTTTAATTGAGGTGGGTATGGGATATTGGTTATTAGTCATCAGTCATCAGTCATGAGTGATTAGTTACTAGACGAAGCTCTAAAAGGCGGACAGCGGACTGAGGACAGAGCTAATTAAAAAAAGACAAGTGACAGTGTAAAAATGACAATTACCAATTACCTATTACCTATTACCTAAAATGCAAATGGCCAAAGTTCTCGGCACAGTTGTCAGTACCCAAAAAGAGCCGACACTGAGAGGATCGAAATTTCTACTGCTGCAATTCATCGATGAGGAAGGTTCGCCAGTTCCCGGCTATGAGGTAGCCGCTGACTGTGTGGGCGCTGGTATAGATGAATGGGTTTTAGTAACCCGAGGCAGCGCAGCCCGGATCGCGCCCGGAAGCGAAAACCGTCCGATCGATGCTCTAGTAGTAGGCATTATAGATACTGTCAATGTAGAAAACCGCCTCATTTACAGTAAAAAAGACGACCCGTACCGCTAGTTGCCACCGTTAGCAGTTAGCAGTTAGTGGAAGAATAACTAACAACTAACAACTAACAACTAACAACTAACAAAAAAATTTTTCAGCTTAGGAGAACTTAATTTATGGCAGTCCGCAATGTTGCGGCTCCCCCGACGCCTTGGTCGAAAAACTTGGCTGAGCCCAAAATTCACGACACCGCCTTCGTACATTCCTTTTCTAACATTATTGGGGATGTGCATATCGGTTCTAATGTGATGATTGCCCCCGGGACATCTATCCGCGCCGATGAAGGCACTCCGTTTTATATCGGAGAACGAAGCAATATTCAAGACGGAGTAGTGATTCACGGCCTAGAACAAGGCCGAGTCACAGGAGACGACGACAAATCCTATTCTGTGTGGGTGGGGAAAAATACTTCCCTCACCCACATGAGTTTAATTCACGGCCCGGCATACGTGGGCGACGACTGCTTTATCGGCTTTCGCTCTACGGTGTTCAATGCCAGAGTGGGCAACGGCTGCATTGTCATGATGCACGTACTAATTAAAGATGTGGAGATTCCCCCCGGTAAGTACGTACCTTCGGGAGCCATCATCACTAATCAAAAGCAAGCCGATCGCTTGCCTGACGTTCAAGATTCTGACATTGAATTTGCGACCCATGTCATCGGCATCAATGACGCTCTGAGAACGGGTTATCGCTGCGCTGAGAACATCGCCTGTCTAGCACCAATTCGCAACGAGCAAACTAAAAACTCCAATATGACTCAAACCAAATATTCTACCCATGCCGGCACCCAATTGAGTTCAACTCTGGCCGATAGCATCCGCAATTTATTAGCTCAAGGATACAGCGTGGGAGCCGAACACGCCGACGCACGCCGCTTCCGTACCGGTTCTTGGCGTACTTGCGGCCCGATTTCCTCAACCCGTGACTCAGAAGTAATCGCGGCTTTGTCAGCTTGCATGGCCGAGCACCAAGGAGAATACGTCCGCTTGATCGGGATTGACACCAAAGCCAAGCGCCGCGTACTAGAAGAAATCGTCCAAAGACCGGGAGACAACGGCTCTAACGGTTCTAACGGTGCGAAAACTCACCAATCTAACGGTAAAGTTGCACAACAAGCTTCATACCACAATAGCGGTTCCGTGTCAAGCGGAAAATTGAGTGCCGAAACAGTGACTCAGGTTCGTGGCTTGCTAGCTCAAGGCTACAAAATTGGCACGGAACACGCCGACGCGCGCCGCTTCCGCACCAGTTCTTGGCAAAGCGGGGCTTCGCTGCAAGTGAAAAACGAATCTGAGGCGATCGCCGCTTTGGAAGCTGTGATGAACGAGTACCCGGGCGAATACGTGCGCTTGATCGGGATTGACCCGAAAGCTAAGCGGCGCGTGGTTGAAGAAATTATTCAGCGTCCCGACGGCCCAGTTGCTCAATCGGCTAAGCCGGCAGCAACATCGGGATACAAAGCAGCTTCGACTGGTTCGGCCAGTAGCGGCAGTTTGACCGGCAAGACGATCGACCAAATCCGCAACCTGCTTTCCCAAGGCTACAAAATTGGCACGGAACACGCCGACGCGCGCCGTTTCCGCACCGGTTCTTGGAACAGTTGCGCCCCGATCTCATCCAACCGCGAAGCCGAAGTGATTTCTGCCCTCGAAAGCTGTCTCAAAGAACACAGCGGCGAGTACGTCCGCTTGCTGGGCATCGACTCCAAGGCGAAGCGCCGGGTGCTCGAAGAAATTATCCAACGACCTTAATTTGCTAGGTAATTAGCTTGTTTCTCCCGTTAAGCCCTCGCGTTGGGGCCAACGGGAGAAACCCCAGCGGATTGAAGTTGGATTTGAGATAGTTAAAAAGCTCGAATGAGAAATGTTGGTCAAAATCTAGAATCTTCGGAAAGTTTCTATAAAACGTTAAAGCATCAAGCTTCTCAGTATTAGTAAATTATCGTTTCTTAGATTGACATGGTTAAATTTATCAGTCGAGAAAACCCATAATTTAAAGTCGTTTTATCGAAAAAAATAGCTCCTTTCATGGTGAAGTCGAATGTATTTATCGCCCCTGCAATTAAGTAGCAACTCTCAGATTTTGATGAGTGGCGATGTAGTTGTTCATGAGGGTGCGGCGATCGCCCCTGGAGCAATCCTGCAAGCAGAGCCCGGAAGCCGGATCTCGATCGCCGCCGGTGCCTGTATCGGTATGGGAGTTATCCTTCACGCCCGTGAAGGTACTCTGGAAATCGCGGCGGGCGTTATTCTGGGTGCAGGGGTGCTGGTGGTAGGTGCGGGAACGATCGGGGAAAATGCCTGTATTGGCGCCGCGACGACCCTAATCAATCCTTGTATCGACAAAATGCAAATTATGCCAGCAGGTTCTCTAATGGGAGATACCAGCCGCCAAGTCGCCCCAGAACCAACAGCAGCAGCGCCAACAGCAGCGCCAACAGCAGCGCCAACATCACCAGAAACCCCCGAAGCCACTACGCCACCAGTCGATCGACCGATCGAGCGGATCGAGCCGCCACAACCCGCCCAAACACCCCCTCAAACTGCGCCGGAGACTGCCCCAGACCCGCCGGAATCCACCGCCGCAGAGCCGCCCCAACCAGGGGAAACGCCAACTATTCTGTACGGTCAAGCTCACATCAATCGGCTGTTGGGGACGCTGTTTCCGCACCGGCAAGCTTTTAATCGATCGGAGGAAAACGGCCAAACTCTATCGGGCGGTTCCGGGTAGCCTTGATACTCCCGATCCCTAAAGGGACGGGGATTCTTGAAGAGTTCGTATTTGAACTTTCAAAGGCGAAATCAAACCGCCTCTACCCACTCAGCTTAGACAAATCCCAACTTTGCGTATACTTTTAGCTTTTGTGCTTTCGGAGTCCACCACTAATGCCAGATAGGTACGCTCAACAACCTGCCTTTTGTTTGCCCTTTAACTATTCCGAATCAAGTCGGATATGTCCGTTGCCGGGATTTCACCGCACGCTTGTTGTTTCAACACGCAGATGGTTATTCTTACTTGCTGCTTCTTTTATACCACATATTCAATTTCAATGCGGTTAAAACCGCTACCGACTTATCCCCGTGGCTGAAGCCAGGGGCTTGCGTCTCATTTTTCGGTCATTTCGGCAAAAGCCAGCTATGCTAAAGGCAGAAAGATCAAATATAAATAGGTAATCTCATATTATTGGTAGCTCAGCAATTTGTAAGGCTTTGCCGCAGCAATCAGTGTATTGTAGCTCGTGCAGTCTGTCTTCTCATCTGAGAAACTAAAACTATCAACAAATTTTTATTTTGGGAAGTTTCTAAGGGTAATAGAAGATGGACGGACAAACAGATCGTAACAGTCACGAAGAGCGATCGCAGCGCCAGGAATACTTCAAAGACACTGCTTTGGGTTTGGTATCCACCAAGAGTTTTCCGGCAATTGTGGGGACTGCTGACATGATGCTGAAGTCGGCAGGAGTGATTTTAGTAGGATACGAAAAAATTGGTTCCGGTCACTGTACCGCGATCGTCCGGGGCAGAATTTCGGATGTGCGTTTGGCTGTGGAAGCTGGAGCTCAAACTGCCGAACAGTTCGGGCAGTTTGTTTCTAAGTTGGTGATTGCTAGACCTTTGGCTAATTTGGAAGTGGTTTTGCCGATCGGCTTTCGGCTGACTGAACTTTCGGAAAAAGGCAGTTATTCTCGGCTTAGCAATCAGGCGATCGGTTTGCTCGAAACCCGGGGATTTCCGGCAATGGTCGGTGCTTGCGATGCTATGCTCAAATCCGCAGACGTACACTTGGCAGCTTACGAGAAAATTGGCGCCGGTTTGTGCACGGCAATTATTCGCGGTGCAGTTGCAGATGTAGCAGTAGCCGTAGAAGCGGGGATGTACGAAGCTGAGAGAATTGGCGAGTTGAACGCGGTGATGGTAATTCCGAGGCCTTTGGAAGATTTGGAACAAACTTTACCGCTGGCGAGTTGCTGGATAGAGCAGCGTAAACCTGTGATGATGCCCATGTCGGTTAAGGAAAAGGAACAAGAATTGATCGAACTTCCAGATTTAGAGAAATTGAGAGTTTATGTGGAAGAGGAAATCAATCGGTAATTGGTAATTAGGCAACAAAAGTTTGTAGAGACGTACTGCCGCAAATACTGAGACGAAGTTTGTCAAAAAAATATAGAGTTTACTCGGTAGGACTGCGGGCAACAATTTATACTGAGTAGCGGTCTCAAACTTAATTGGGCGATCGAGCCGATCGCCGCCGCATCAAGAGACACCGAGCACCAAGTAAAACTAGACTTTTGAGATTAAGTCGATCGGGTAAACAATCGAACTGACTAATAAGTAAATCCAGCCGAGGTGCAGAGCCTTTCAACAGGATTTAACTACTGTTAAAATAAACCCAAAATCCTGTTTACGGTAGATTGCCGGGAATTATTGAAGAGTGACTCTGACCGCAGGTGGATGCTCTTTCAAAAGATTAACGGCTGTCGAACTCAAAACTGACTGCACAGGAATCAACCCCCAGAATCAAGCAATCCTGAAAGTTGACCTATGAACCTCAAACAATTTTACAAGCGCGGTTTGCACAGCGCCAAGAAAGGAAACTATGAAGCGGCACTTGAGGACTTCGATCAGATACTGCAAGTCAATCCCGCCGATGCCAAAGCCTACAACAATCGCGGCTTGGTTTACTATTACATGAAAGACTACCAAAAAGCGATCGCAGACCTCAGCCAAGCCCTAGATATCAATCCTAATTTCTTCGAGGCTTACTTGAATCGAGGCAATGCTTGGCGTCATCTCGGAGAACACGAAAAAGCCATTGACGATCTAAACTGTGCTTTAGCAAATAAGCCTAACAGCCACGCTATCTACAACAACCGGGGACTTGTACTTGCTAATTTAGGAAATTACGAAGAAGCAATAGAAGACTACAATCGAGCTCTATCTATCAATTCCAACAATTATAAAACCTATTACAACCGGGGGCGCGCTTACTACCTTTTGGGAGAAAAAGAGGCAGCAACGGAAAACTTTAACGAAACGCTGCGGTTGAATCCTAAATATATCAAAGCATACATAAATCGAGGTCTCTGTTACCACCAATTAGGAGACAATACGCAGGCGATGGCCGATTACAACATTGCACTCGGCATCGATCCACAAAATGTTTATGCCTATTATAACAGAGGTTGCGTTCGCTATAAATTAAAACAAATGCAGTTGGCAATTGAAGACTTTGACCAAGCAGTAAAACTCGATCCGAACTATGTTAAAGCTTATCTCAACCGGGGTTTAGCGCTGTATAAACTTGGAGATGTTGCGGCAGCAAATAAGGATTTTTACCACGTAATGTGCATTAATGCTGAAGCTTATGTATACTACCAAGCCCAGCGGTGCACGCCTGATATTAATTCGTACTTCAAAGAAGCGCCGCAGGTGGAACTTAATAATGCTGTAGAATACTACAACACAACTTTAAATACGATGTCAACTTCCTTAAGTTCCGCAGCATTAAACGCGGTATGGAATCAAGAAGATTTGGAGAACAGAGAATCGATTATCTGTGAAGGTGAATTTATTAATGATTGATTTAGTCAGTAGTCATTAGTCCTTAGTCATTAGAATTATTGCATAAATCATTGAGCGACAGGAAAACGGCTGATGCAACGCAGAGGCATTTAAAGATACTTTGTGAATGTATAGCAATCCTTGCAGGAGTCTTAAATTTTCGACCCCACCCCAACCCTCCCCTTATCAAGGGGAGGGAGTAAGAAATTCATAAATGACTTAGGATGGCTATAGCAATCCTTGCAGGAGTCGTAAATTTTTTACCCCACCCCAACCCTCCCCTTATCAAGGGAAGGGAGCAAGAAATTCACAAATGATGGGAGGATGGCTATATGCAATTCAAGTCTCATGAGTCAGCAGTCATTACTCATTCGTCATTAAGTAGGTCATCGGAAAACAAACAATACCTCAGAAACCCGGTTGCTTCGTATATTTATCGTGAGTCGTCGCAAAATCTCGTAGAAACCGGGTTTCTAGCCCCCTGCGTAAGCCATGATCAAGAGGTTTTTAACGCGGCTTGGGTAGCAGTTAACAATTAAAGTCCTTACTGCCAACAAACAGCAAGGACTTTAATTATTTATTCCTGAGTTTTAAGGACGAATGTCCTTACTACACAGGTTAAATAGTTGCCATCACTTCACGCGCTGCCGCCAAAGTTCGATCGATATCTTCGTCAGTATGAGCCAAAGAAGTAAATCCCGCCTCAAACTGCGAAGGAGCCAGATAAATTCCGTGCTCCAACATTCCCCGGTGAAAGCGGCTGAACTTCGTCAAATCCGACTTCTTCGCATCCTCGTAATTGTGAACCGGGCCAGCCGCAAAAAACAAGCCAAACATCCCGCTAATTTGCCCGCCCCAAACCGCGTGTCCGGCTTCCTTAGCAATTTTTAGCAATCCGTCAGACAGTTTTTTAGTAATCTTATCCAACTGTTCGTAAGTGCCGGGTTTTTGTAGCAATTCCAAAGTCTTAATCCCAGCAGTCATCGCCAAAGGATTTCCCGAAAGCGTACCCGCTTGATACATCGGCCCAGCAGGAGCCACCATCCCCATAATATCCCGCCTTCCCCCGTAAGCACCCACCGGCAAACCGCCACCGATAACTTTACCCAAAGTAGTCAAATCCGGTATAACGCCGAATCTTTCCTGAGCTCCGCCGTAGGCGATGCGGAAACCGGTCATTACTTCATCAAAAACTAACAAAGCACCGTTATCTTTAGTAATTTCCCGCAAACCTTCGAGAAAACCTGCATCCGGGGTAATAAAACCGGCATTCCCCACCACTGGTTCCAGAATTACGCCTGCTATCTCGCCGGGATTTTCGGCAAATAAAGCTTTGACTGCTTCTAAGTCATTGTAGGGAGCGTTGAGGGTATTGGCAGTAGTGGATTTCGGCACGCCCGGAGAGTCGGGAAGGCCCAGAGTTGCCACGCCGGAACCTGCTTTTACCAAGAACATATCGGCGTGCCCGTGATAGCAGCCTTCAAATTTAATCAGTTTATCGCGTCCGGTGAAAGCTCGCATCAGCCGCAAAACGGCCATACAGGCTTCGGTGCCGGAGTTGACAAATCGCACCATTTCAATGCTGGGAACCGCATCAATGACCATTTCGGCGAGTACGTTTTCCAACAGCGATGGTGCGCCGAAACTCGTACCTTTTTCTAAAGATTCGTGCAAGGCTTTGATGACTTCCGGGTGGGCGTGGCCACAGATGGCAGGGCCCCAAGTGCCTACATAGTCAATGTATTGGTTTTCGTCAACATCCCAAATGTAGGCTCCTTTTACCCTGTCAAAGACGATGGGCTGTCCGCCTACGGATTTGAAGGCGCGGACGGGGGAACTGACGCCACCGGGCATCAACTTCTGGGCTGCAGCGAAAATTTCTTCTGATTTGGTCGTTTTCAAGGTTGTGGAAACCAATGTTTTCTCCTTAGTGAACGTCTGTTGTTGGTAGAATAATTTTATAGCCAGTTCAACATAAAGGTTAGGTCGATTCAAGGAAACTATTCTAGTAGATTTTAGGGTACAAACCAATCAGTAGCAATACTAGCTTGGGTTTTTTAGGCTTTGTCGCACTAGCACCGAGCGCCCTAAAATGTAATTTTTTGTAAAATAGTTCTTGACAATTTAGCCATCCCTTGCTCAATCTTCTCTCTTCCTCTGCGTCCTCTGCGTTCTCTGCGGTTAATAAAAAAACAATCTCCGACAGGAAAGCGTTAATCTATCTTACCAAGTTGAAATAAAAGTATGTCTACTACTGATTTATCGAGTTTGAGCCGATCGATCCCAATTGAAAAGATCCGTTACGACGATCGCGGTTTAGTGCCTGCGATCGTCCAAGATTATTTAGACGGTACAGTGTTAATGATGGCCTGGATGAATCGGGAGTCCCTGCAAAAAACGCTCTCTACCGGGCAAACTTGGTTCTGGAGTCGTTCTCGTTCCGAATTGTGGCCCAAAGGCGCGACTTCGGGACACATTCAAAATGTCAAAGGGCTGCGTTACGACTGCGATAGCGATGCTTTGCTGGTGACAGTCGAACAAGTCGGAGATATTGCTTGTCACACCGGAGAAAGAAGTTGTTTTCACCAAGTTGATGGGGAAATTTCACCGCCGCCAGGGGATATGTTATCTCAATTATTTGCGGTAATTTGCGATCGGCGCGACAATCCTAACGAAAGTTCTTATACTTGCAAGTTGTTCGAGGGCGGCGACAACAAGATTCTCAAAAAAATTGGCGAAGAGTCGGCGGAAGTTGTGATGGCTTGCAAAGATGACGATAAAGAGGGGATTGCTGGGGAAGTTGCGGATTTATTTTATCACGCTTTGGTTGCTTTGGCTCACCATCAAGTTGATTTGAGAGCAGTTTACCGCAAATTGGGCGATCGACGAAAATAAATTAGTTATTGGTTATTGGCCAAACAGGGCATTGGCCAAACAGGGCATTGGCCAAACAGGGCATTGGCCAAACAGGGCATTGGCCAAACAGGGCATTGGTAGCAGCAACAAATGACTAATGACTAATAACTAATGACTAATAACTAATGACTGCTGACTAATGACTAATGACTAATAACTAATGACTGCTATTTTTCAACATTCGATCGAGCTTTTGCAAAATAACCACAGCCGCAATCACACTAAAAGCCAAACCCAACCAAAAATTATCCGCCGCCCATTTACCCCGATCCAATGCCAAACCGCCCAGCGGCGGCCCGATTAAATAGCCGATCGCCCAACACTGAGAACTAACCGCCAAATACACGCCCCGCAAAGACTCCGGCGCTAAATCCACCACCAAAGCCGAAGCAAAAGGCGTATAAGCAACAGTCGCCACCGACAAAAAGCTCAAGCCTAAAACAGCTAACAATAGATTGCCAGTTGCAGCCATTCCCGTCAAGCCGATCGCGATAAATCCCATTCCCCATAACAGCGCAGAAATCATCAAAGCTTTCGGATGGGAAAACGGCCTCAAAGCTTTAACCACCGGCAGTTGCAAAGCCACAGTTAAAAACGTGCTAAAAGCAAACAAAACCGTAATTGTACCTGTAGAAAAGCCTTTTCCCGATGTCCCCACCGCGACAAACTTGCTAAAATACAGCGGCATTGTGGTTTGGATTTGGGAAATATATAATGTGAACAGGGTATTTACTAAAGCATAAACTAGAAGACTTCGATCGCTCAGCGCCACCATCCAGCCATTTTCCCGATTCTTTTTGCCTCTATCCCCTGGATTAGCTGGTTTGTAGGTTTCGGCGATCGCGATCGCAACTACTGCAAACAGCACTAAAAACGAGATACCATCAATAATAAAGAGCGATCGATAATTCCCCGTTACAGCAATCAACAAACCGCCCAAAATAATCCCAACTTGCAAACCCAAATTATCAGCAAGCCGCGTCAAAGCAAAAGCCTCCTGTCGCTGTTCGCCCTCAGTTAAATCCGCCACCATCGTCTCGGTTGGAGGCCAATACAAACCCACACCAAAACCCATCAGTAAATTGCCCGCAATTAAGCCAGCGAAATCATTAGTCGCCGCCAGTACAAAAGAAGCTGCAGCCGAAATAATTGTCGCCAGCAATAAAGTTCGCCGCCTTCCCCAAAATTTAGAATCGCAAAAAGAACCGCCCAAAATTCTGCCGAATATTCCCGAAACTGAACCGCTACCCAAACCAATCCCAACAGCAGTAGCAGATAAACCCACGCGATCGACAAAAAATATCGGCGCGTAAAATAAAGTAAAACCGGTGCCGCTTTGGGAGAGGAATCTGCCGGCGGCCAGAATCCAAACTTGAGGGGGGAGACGGGGCAACCAAGAGGATAATTGAAATTTAGGCATATACACTTAAATTAGGAGTTATTTCTGGACGCTGAAACCTGGTTTTTTATAAAAAATACGTTACGGTGTTTAATCAGGATCAATCGGTTTTAGATTTTAGATTTTAGATTTTAGATTTTAGAGGCGACCCCACGGATAAAGGCGGGGGCTTGAGGATTTTAGATTTTAGATTTTGGATTGATTCCACGGATAAATCACGTGGCGGGTACCACCTTTGAAATTCTTGGTCAAAAACCGATGTCTTTGGTTGCAGTGCATAATTCCTGTGAGTAATTATTAATTTATTCCGTACTTTTTCCGAATTAGTATTAGTTAACCGAGGTGATGACAAACATAAGGGAGCTTAACAATTCTTCAGCGTCTGTTACACAAAAGTTACCATTAATTTAAAAATACTTAACACGATTTGAGAAAAAAGTTAGTTAAACTCTAGAAAAGGCAGAAGAAAATTTTAGAGGCTCAATTATATGACAGCTATTACAACATCAAGAGTGGAATCAATCAAACCGCGCTGGCAAGCAATTGTCATGGTTGCCCTAATTTTCTGGCTCAGCGTTAGCCTGATTTTGGATCTAGTAATTATGCCCAGTCTCTACGTATCTGGCATGACGACATCACCGGAGTTTGCAACAGCCGGCAATTTAATGTTCTGGGGATTCAACCGCGTTGAGTTAATCTGTGCGGGCGTGGTGGCAACGGGTTTGATGGTTTTGAGCAATTTAGTCGGTGACTTCGGCAAGCGCAGCCGCACAGCAATCTTATTATCATTGGTACTTCTGGCGATCGCCCTGATTGACACCTACGCCCTGACACCCCAAATGAGCGCCTTGGGAATGCAGCTAAATCTGTTCGATTCCGCAGCAGAAGTGCCCGCCGGGATGAATCTACTGCACCAAGGCTATTTTGCATTGGAAGCGCTGAAGTTGGCTGTCGCCGGTACGCTGCTGGGTTGGTGCTACCAAAACCAAGTTTAATCGACATAATACTCAGAGGTTGAGTTGAGAAAAAAAACTCAACCAGCAGCGGGGGGCGTGAATTCACGCCCCCCGCTAATTTTTTAAATTTTAGCTTTAGCGATCGCAAACACCGGATTTGATATTCAGCGGCGTTAATCTGTGTTTATCTGCCTGTATCTGCGGTTAAAAAAAGAGAATTTCTTGGGCCGCAGATGACAATGGATTCACGCTGATTCACGCAGATGAAGATAAGAGAGATATGAATAATCTCCGATGCTAACAGATTTGAGATAACTATATTTTCAAGTTTCCTGACCCGCCCAAAAACGGAGACAAGCCCCCAAATCCTGTTGTGGAGAACTCAACATTTTAGAGTCTGGTTCAAACTCCCAGATTCATCTGTGAAGTAAATCTAAAATCTAAAATCTAAAATCTAAAATCGACTGACGGCCGGCCCTACTCGGAGGCTTCCGGTAAATCTGCTTTTGGCCACAGCAGGCGCAAGCCCATCACCGCAAATCCGATCGCCGCGAGTCCCTTTACCAGTCGTTCCGGCAACACCTCTGCCGTGCTGAAGCCAATGGCCACGCCGATAAAACTGGCCAACAGCAGCGCCGACGCCGTACCAAAAAATACAGCCCGCGGCGAGTTACAACTACTGCCCAGGGCGATCGCAGCTAATTGACTTTTGTCTCCCAATTCTGACAAAAACACTGTAATAAAACTGATTCCCAAAAGTTGCCAGTCCATGTTTTTTTAGTTCTTAGTTAGCTATTGTAAAAATCTACGACTTACCGACAAGGCAGACAATTAACCCAGCACTTCCCACAGCAGAACCGCCGAAATCGCCAGTAAAATCACTCCGGCTGCTCTCTCCAAAGTTCTCGGAGCAATCCGACTAGCCAGCCACCTTCCCAGCAACACCCCCAGCAAACTGGTTGCTATCAAAGCCGAACCCGCACCCGCAAACACGATCCAAGGATTTCGAGATTCAGCCGTCATCAGCAAAATCGCGATCTGAGTTTTGTCTCCAATTTCAGCTAAAAAAATAGTTGCAAAAGTCGAAGCAAAAATTGCCCAGTGCTTGGGCTTCAGTTTCTTTTGTTCCTGACAAATATCGGGATTTACAGTCACTGAGAGTTCAGCGGGCTCCGGGGTTAAAGCAGCACAAATCTCAGTAACCTCTTTTATTTGTAGTTGTACCTGTTGTGGCAAATCATAATTGAGGTTTACTGAGTCAGAAGCAGACAAGCTTGGCGGAACAGAATCAAGTTTCACGGGCAATGAGTGCTAAACGCTATTTATTTTTGACTTGTACTTTTGATTCTAACTCTCTCGGTGCCTGCTTTTACCAAACCAGGGTCAATCGATTTTAGATTTTAGATTTTAGATTTTAGAATTGAAGGATTGAAGGATTGACCCCACGGATAAATACGTTCGGCAAGTTTCATCGGATACAGGTTTTTTATTTCTGGATCCTGAGTTTGCGCGTTGGAATGAATCACGTGGCGGGTATCCTGGATGCTTGATTTTCATCTTTTTCCCCCGATATTTCAGCAACTGGTTCCTGGAACCACTCACCCCCCCCCAAAAAGGCCTACAAGCCCCCAGACTTATCTGTCGAGTCAATCTAAAATCTAAAATCTAAAATCTAAAATTGACTGACTGGCTGGTTCATGTGCCGTAAGTTCGATCGCCCGCATCTCCCAAACCAGGTACAATAAAGCCCTGTTCGTTGACTATTTCGTCGATCGTTGCCGTGTAAATCATCAAACTTGGGTACTCTGCACTCAGCCTCTTCAAAGCCGGAGGAGCAGCCACCACAGAGATAATCCGAATCAAGCTCGGATCAATTCCCCGTGCAGTCAATTCCTGCATAGTCGCTATAATCGTCCCGCCAGTCGCCAGCATCGGCTCGCTAATTATCACCCGCGTTTCCGGGTTAAACTGCGCCGGCAATTTGTTCAAATAACAAGTCGGTTCCAGCGTCTCCTCATTTCTTGCCATGCCGAGGTGGTAAACCGAAGCCAGCGGCACAACCGTCTGAATTCCTTCGAGCAGTGACAAACCCGCCCGCAAAATCGGTACCACAACTAACGGAGCTTCTGGGTTGATAAAAGTCGCCGGACATTCTGCCAAAGGCGTTTGCACCGTTGTTTCCACTGTCGGCAGCCATTCTCGAATCGCCTCGTAAGCCAGCCACCTTCCCAATTCTGTCATCGCAGAACGAAAAAGTACCGATGGGGTGGCGGCGTCGCGGGCAACAGCCAGCCAGTGTTTAATTAACGGATGTGGAGGAACGTAAACGCGCAGTTGCAGGGACATTAGGAAATTGGGGAGATTGCTAGGTTTGAGGGATTTTATGCGGTGCGATCGATCTGCTTCGTTGGCGTAGCCCCCGTAGGGGCGGGCTTCCCCAACGGGCGATCGATCGCTCTGTGCAACTTATCACATCCTTGAGGGTGCATACAAGCCAGAGATTGAGTTAGAACCCATTCGCCGATCGACCTCCATCCGCTTATTGAAATATTTTTCTAATAGTATTGACATTAATTAGCAACAAGGCTATATTGATTTTTAGTGTTCTCCTCTCAAAGGATCGGCAGACGGGGGCAGTCGGCAATGGTAGACTGTTCCCGCATTTTTTTTTAAAAGCTGGGGCATCGGCCAAACAGGGCATCGGCCAAACAGGGCATCGGCCAAACAGGGCATCGGGCATTGCCGAACTTCGGTCTTCTTGACATCCGCTACATCCGCTACATAATCCGTTGCCGAACTTCTTGCTTCTGGAGCGATCGACTGTAAAATCATAGAAATATTAAGATTTTTAACCGAATGTCAGCTCCTACCCAATCCCAGTTATTTTCTCCCAACTCCCGCCCAACAGAGCAAGAGTTTGATGTAATTGTCATCGGTTCCGGCATTGGCGGACTCGTGACAGCCACCCAGCTAGCAGCTAAGAAAGCCAAAGTTTTAGTGCTCGAAAGCTATACAATTCCGGGGGGTAGCGCTGGATATTTCGATCGAGAAGGCTACAGATTCGATGTCGGCGCCTCCATGATTTTTGGTTTCGGACAGCGCGGCACCACCAACCTCCTCACCCGCGCCCTGAAAGCAGTCAACGTCACCTTAGAAACCATTCCCGACCCCGTACAGCTTCACTATCACTTACCCAGTGGCTTGGAACTTGAAGTTCCCCAGGCTTATGATAAATACTTGCAAGAATTAACAGACAGGTTCCCTCACGAACGCGAAGGAATCCACAAATTTTACGGCGAATGCTGGAGCGTCTTCAACTGCCTCAACGGCATGGAATTGCTATCCCTAGAAGAACCCGGATATCTCGTTCGAGTCTTTTTTCAGAATCCTTTAGCCTGTTTGGGATTAGTAAAATATCTGCCTCAAAATACTGGCGACATTGCGCGGCGCTACATAAAAGACCCTACTTTGCTGAAATTTATCGACATGGAATGCTACTACTGGTCTGTAGTACCCGCAGACTTGACGCCAATGATTAATGCCGGAATGGTATTTTCCGACAGGCATTACGGTGGCATCAATTATCCCAAAGGCGGAGTCGGTCAAATTGCCCAAAAATTAGTCGAAGGATTAGAAAAATGTGGCGGGAAAATTCAATACAAAGCTAAAGCGAAAAAAATTATCACAGAAAACGGTCGCGCTGTCGGAGTCGAGCTCGCAACCGGCGAAGTTTACCGCGCCAAGCGCATAGTTTCTAACGCCACGCGCTGGGATACTTTTGAGAAATTGCTTCCCGCAGAAGAGATGCCAGCTAGCGAGAAGAAATGGCAGCAACGCTATCAAAAAGCCCCCAGTTTCTTGAGTTTGCATTTGGGAGTGGAAGCAAGCGTAATCCCTGCGGGTAGTGCCTGCCACCACATTTTGTTAGAAGATTGGAACCAAATGGAAGCGCCGGAGGGAACTGTTTTGGTGTCAATTCCGACCGTGCTCGACCCGGATTTAGCTCCCGCAGGATATCACATCGTTCACGCTTTTACTTCGAGCTGGATGGAAGAGTGGGAAGGACTTTCGCAGCAGGAATATGAGGATAAAAAAGAAGAGGCCGCAGGGAGAATTATTGAAAGATTAGAAAAGATTTTTCCCGGTTTAGATGCCGGTTTGGATTATATGGAAGTGGGGACAGCGCGTTCTCACCGTCGCTTTTTGGGGCGCGAAGACGGAACTTACGGCCCGATTCCGCGACAGAAGCTAATGGGTTTGCTGGGAATGCCGTTTAATCGAACTTCTATGCCTGGTTTGTATTGTGTGGGCGACAGTACGTTTCCCGGACAGGGTTTAAATGCGGTGGCGTTTTCTGGGTTTGCTTGCGCGCACCGAATAGCGGTTGATTTGGGTTTTTAGTGGTAGTGGTAGGGTGCGTCAATCGATTGCGCGATTTTAGATTTTAGATTTTAGATTGACTTGCGCGAGATAAATGCGGGGGGCAATAAGTGATTTTCGATTTTAGATTTTGGATTGATTCCACGGATAAATCACGTGGCGGGTACCACATGAAGAAATTCGTGGTCAGATTGTTAGCTTGAAATACGATAGAAAATGTGAGGCTTCGGGGCAGTCTACAAAAAGACTAAAAACCCGGTTTCTGGGGAGAAACCGGGTTTTTAACCTCAAAATTGGTGTTTTCCATTCTTTTAACGAGTTTACTGGTCGTAGCTGCCGCCGACGCCGATTTGGGTATTGTAGATTTTTGCATCAATGATGGTCATATCTTCCATTGATGCGCCGGATACGTCAGCGGTGTTAATGATAGCCGCGGTCAGATTTGCCCGATCGAGGTCTGCGTCATTTAAACTGGCATTAGTCAGGAAAACTGCGGTTAAGTTAGCACCCGTCAAGTTAGCACCCGTCAAGTCAGCACCTTCGAGGTTGGCACTAGATAGGTTTGCGCCTCGTAAATTTGCTTCTCTCAAATCAGCACCAATTAAATGAGATCCCGTTAAATCTGCTCCTGACAAGTCGCACTGAAAACATTGCCCGGTTGACAATAACTGTTTGACGTGAGCGGGATTTTCAGCGCGAGCCGGGCCGGCCAAGAGTAGGGGAGTAATTAAAAAAGTAGCGGCTAATAGATTGCGTTTCATAATCTCTTTTCCTCACAGACTCTGTATTCAAGTTCTTGTCTTGATATCTACAATCGTACCATGGTTGTTTTCGCAAGTTGCGATCTAATTCACACATTGGCTGTGATATCGATTGCCCTCAACAACGCATACATGGTCTCGACCAGCTTGCAAAACTTTATTTCGCAAAACTTAACACTGCCGAACTTAATACAGTGCCTTTTTGTAGTAACCTTTTCTAGGTTAGCTAATACAGCAAACAGATGCGTCTTTCTGAAGAGGGAGATGATTCGCAATGCTATGGATGATTTTAGCCGATAATCTTATCGCAAAAAGTTCACAACAAATACATTATTTTTAATAAATGTGTCACGGGATAGAAAATTTAACTTAAAATAAAGATAAGCTTCTAACTTTATAGGTAGAGGAAACGCAGTCACTGGCCTGATCCCCAGTCCAAGCTCTGCTGCATTTTTAACAATAAATTTTAATTAGGTCTCAGCAGCGCCGTAAAAATCCACCTAGTGCTTGGAAATCAGCGCTTTTTTGGAATGTCGCAGAGTCCACGCGATCGCAAAACTCAATTAAATATGCTCAAAAACGATTCATCCAAGTATTTGCCAACCTTAGCTCAAGTAATTGACCGCTACCCCTTGACAGTGGCGCCCGATACCCCACTAGCAGACGTAATTACCCTGATGGGCCAACGGCGCCCAAGTTGCTCTCTAAACGCAGCCATTCCACCAACCGATATCTATCAGCAACTAACAGAAATCGCAAATCTCCCCACTAAGAGTGCATTCAGAGACGCGACAGGTGTCTGCGTCTTTGTCGTGGAAAAATCACTCTTAAAATTATCCTCGCCCTGTGCTCCACATTCTCAATTGCAAGGAATCTTCACAGAAAGGGATCTTGTAGATTTGATTGCCTCGGGCAAAAACTTAAAAGGTGTCACCATCGCAGAAGTGATGAGGCAGCCTGCAGCAACTCTGACACAATCGGAGACTCAAGACATTTTCAGCGCCCTAATTCTGCTGGGGCAACGAAGAATTAAGCATCTCCCAATATTGGATAGTGAAGGTCAACTCTTAGGAGTAATTACCCCGGAAAGCATTCGCCAAGCCATGCTCAAACCGGCAAATATCTTAAAAATGCGCCGGGTGAAAGAAGTAATGACCGCACAAGTCATTCAAGCACCTCGCTCCGCGTCAGTTATGAGTTTAGCTGAGTTGATGGCGCAGCACCGCGTTAGCTGCGTAGTAATTACTGAATCAACAGAATTATCGAGGGATTCACCGTTCCCTATTCCAGTAGGTATAGTCACAGAACGGGATATTGTGGAATTTCAAGCTTTAGATATAGATTTGTCGCAAACGATCGCCCAAACTGTGATGAGTACCCCTTTATTTAGCCTCAAGCAAGAAGACTCGCTGTGGGTAGCTCATCAGGAAATGCACCAGCGTTTAGTCCGCAGGTTGGTAGTAACGGGGGAACGCGGAGAACTAGAGGGAATAGTTACTCAAACCAACATACTGCGCGTACTTGACCCGATGGAAATGTCCGGGGCGATAGATGTTCTGCACGATTCAGTGACAGAAAGAACTAGGGAATTGCAAAAAGCGATCACATCCCTCAGCTTGACTAACGCCAGACTAGAAAGCGAAATTGCTACCCGCGTTAGGGCCGAGGCCAGACTCCACCTTTTAGAATCTGCTGTAGTGAACGCTAACGACGCAATCGTGATTATGGATGCCGGAGATAGCGATATCTCCGACCCCACCATCATCTATACCAACGAAGCTTTTACCCAAATGACGGGCTACCTACCCGAAGAAATCATCGGACAAACCCCCAGTTGCTTGCGCGGCCCAGAAAGCGACCCCACCCAAGTCGATAAAATTCGCCGTGCTTTCTCTCGCCGAGAACCCCTACGCCTAGAATTGATCAACTACCGCAAAGACGGTTCAACTTATTGGGTGGAACTCAACAGCGTACCCATTGCCGACAACTCCGGGAACGTTACCCACTGGGTGTCGGTGCAGCGAGATATTACCGATCGCAAGCGCATGGAACAAGCATTTTTTGAAGAAAAAGAACTCGCGTTTGTTACTCTACAATCGATCGGCGATGCCGTAATCGCTACTGACGCCGACGGCTGCATTTCCACCCTGAATCCAGTGGCCGAACAACTCACGGGTTGGTCTACCTCGGAAGCTAAAGGTTTGCCCCTCGCCAGCGTGCTGAGAATAGTTGACGAAACTACCAGGCTGCCGATCGAAAATATCGCCGAAATCGCTTTGTCCGAAGGTCGGATTGTTGACCAAGGGCGCAACAATTTGCTGATTGCCCACAACAACACCGAATTTGCGATCGACCACTGCGTCGCCCCCATCCACGCTAGCAGCGGCGAAATTGTCGGGGCCGTCGTTGTGTTCCGAGATGTCACCCAAGTGCGAACTCAAGCGCGGCAACTCACCTGGCAGGCAACTCATGACCCCCTGACGCAATTAGTCAACCGCCGGGAATTTGAGTACCAGCTAGAGCACGCCCTACACGGCGCTCAAGGTTACGGGCAAGAACACGTAATGCTTTACCTGGATCTCGATCGCTTCAAAATAGTTAACGACACCTCCGGTCATGCTGCAGGGGACGAACTGCTTCGCCAAGTCAGCCAGCTATTTAAAAGCAATATCCACAAAACCGATATTTTGGCGCGTCTCGGCGGCGATGAATTTGCCGTACTCCTGTACAATCGTCCCGTCGAACGAGGATTGAATGTTGCTGAAACGCTGCTGCGAAGCATTCAGGGCTTCCGCTTTGCGTGGCAGGACAAAACTTTTTCGATCGGCGTCAGTATCGGTTTGGTAGCAATCAATCCCAAAACAGCATCGACATCTGCGATTTTGAGCGCGGCTGATATGGCCTGCTATGCTGCTAAAAATAAAGGTCGCAATCGGGTACAGGTTTATCAAGCCGGCGATCGAGAATTAATCAAACAGCACGGCGAAACCGAGTGGGTGGTGCAAATTAATCAAGCATTAGAAGAGAATCGCTTTTGCTTGTACTCTCAGCCGATCGTACCTTTGCTCAACTCTCCAACCACCGGAACCCACTGCGAAATCCTCCTGCGCCTCCAGTTGGAAACTGGTGAGTTGGTGTCGCCGATGGCGTTTATTCCCGCTGCAGAACGCTACAACTTGATGCACGCGATCGACCGCTGGGTAATTCGCACGTTATTTAGCAATTTATCTAAAATTTTCACGGCCAATTTATTCGTCCAAGACCCTGCAGTAGGCAGCGATAAAATAGTTACCTTCCCTGCTTGCTCTCTTTTGTCTAATCCGCAATCCTTATTTGGCAAATATCCCAACCTTTATTCAATCAACCTTTCTGGGGACAGCCTCAACGAAGAAAAGTTTATCGAGTTTATTCAGGAACAGTTTTCTATCCATCAAATACCGCCCCAAATAATTTGTTTTGAAATTACCGAAACCGTGGCGATCGGTAATCTCAGCAAGGCAGCCAGCTTGATTTGGCAACTCAAAGAACTAGGCTGCCAGTTTGCCTTGGACGACTTCGGCAGCGGGATGTCTTCCTTTGCTTACCTAAAAAGCTTGCCGGTTGATTATCTCAAAATAGACGGCAATTTTATTAAGAATATTGTCGATAATCCTATTGATGTCGCAATGGTGGAAGCTATTACCAAAATCGCTCACGTCATGGGAATTAAAACTATTGCGGAGTATGTTGAAAATCAAACAATTATGGATAAACTCAATGAACTTGGGGTAGATTACGCTCAAGGTTATCATTTGGGAAAGCCTCAACCTTGTAACTTCAAATCTCCGATTTTAGAGGAACTTCTGGGGGAGTTTCCTGTTAATTCTTTGGCTTTTGAGGCTAAGCTGGCTTGTTGAAGAAGGAAGTTCGGCAACGGGCAAGCAATGGGATTTAACGGATTTAAGGGAGGGATGTTGAGGGAACAAGGAAAAGGGAGATGTTAAGTTGTGATCTCAATTCCCCATTCCCCATTACCCATTACCCATTACCTTCTACAATTGTTTCTGCTGCTTCAATGTACTGACTGTCTAACAGAAAAGCACCTTTTTCAAAGCGAATTCCCCAATAATTGCCGGGACGGCGATCGATCACAATACCTTCAGCGCCAATCGCAATTAAATTCGCGGGCCGCAGCATCGGCATCGGTTCAGCAGTTTTGACGTAAGGCGGCATAGCCACCACTCGGACTTTTTGACCGATTGTAAATTCTTTTTCCATGAGTTTTATTTTTTTTTGCTATCGGCATAATCTAATCGTAACTGGGAGTGCGATCGAGAGCGATGAAATTTCAGACAGTATCTTTCATGCGTTTAGCCAACAAACAATCCTCAAAGCTAAAGGATTCTTCGTCTAAAAAGCTGGAGATTGCCATGAAGTAGGCGTAAGCCGGGGCGTAGCCATCGCGGCTTCGAGAGAACATTCAAGTTCAGCGGACTTGGACAAGAGGGCCGCTTTTATATAGTCAGGCAAATAATCGACCAACTGATGAATAGCTTCTGGAGACAGGTGTTGCGTGGCGATTGTTTGATTCATAACTCTCTGATTTCAAGTTTTGATTCTTTAGTTGCCTCGCCCCGGTTTGCAATCGGCAAAACCAAGTGCTTCGCCCTGCGAGGAAATTAGCAATTGCCATGGACACAACAATTTCGATCGGATATTCAATTTCCGCAGCACGGGCGATGAGGGCGGCACGAATTCGTTCTGGAAGGTATTTTAGGATGGCTTCGGCATCAGCAGCAGATAGTTGTTCCAGAGTTGTTGATTGTATGAGTCTAGTTTTTCGGTGGGATTTGAACGTTGTAGGGCGGCTCAGTTGCTCTGTGAATAATGGCTTCTAGCTCTAATAATAACGCAGGGTTGCTCCATGTTTCAGTCCCAGCACAGGAAAAATATTGTGTATGACTTTTTATTTTAAATATTCCTGCAAGAATTTCCAAGCCATTTGAGTACCCTCGCCTGCGTTGACTTTCCCAAAATCTACATCTTTTCTCAAAACTACAAAACCCACACCTTCTTTGATTTCTATTTGCTCACAATTCCTAATCCTAGCCAAAAACAAGTGATTTTCCTGTATAACTTTTTGATTATTTTGGGTCTTTTGGTGTAGAAAAGTTGTGATAAATTCTATTGTGTAATTGGTTTCGAGGCAAGTTTCTTCCTCCAGTTCTCGCACCGCTGCCTGCTTTGGACTTTCTCCAACGTCCACGCCACCACCAAAAGTAGAAAGCATCCCTTGACTTGCAATACCTACAATATTATCTCGCAGTTGTGCCACAATCTGACCGTTGGGGAGAATTAGAAAAATGCGAACAATTGACTTAGGAATATTCATATTAGATGTTTTAAAATGTATAGTTTAGTTAACTTGGTTTACTTTGTTTCAGTCCCCTCGCCGGCAAAAAGTAGAGCATAACACGGATGAACACGGATACACGGATGACTTGAGTCATCTGACTGTTTGCACAATTGGCTAACTTGACTATCCTCCGTGTATTCGTGTGCATCCGTGTCGTGCTGATTCTCATTTTTTCCCCCGATCGCCCGTAACACCCGATACCGATCGCGCTACAATTGTCAATCGGGATGAAAATGGCTGATCTAAAAGTAGGGGATAGTTTCTATGGCTACAAATCGTCGCATTGAGCGTGTAGCTTCAATGATTAAACGGGAAGTCAGCCTGATGTTGCTGAACGGCATTAAGGACGATCGGGTAGGTGCCGGTATGGTTAGCGTTACCGATGTAATTGTTTCGGGAGACCTTCAGCATACAAAAATTTTTGTCAGCATCTACGGTACTGATGAGGCGAAGGCTGAAACTATGGAAGGTTTGAAATCTGCTACTAGCTACGTCCGCAACCAGTTGGGCCAACGGGTGCAACTGCGCCGGACGCCGGAAGTAGTATTTCTTGAAGACCGTTCTTTGGAACGGGGCGATAAAATGTTGATACTGCTGAATCAGCTTTCTGCCGATCGCAAACCGGATCTTCTAGATCCCGAGGAAGAATTCACTGAGGATGAAAGTCCCGATTGAAGCAAGAAGGAAGAGGGAAGAAGGAAGAGGGGAAGAGAAGGAGATAGGGAAAATTCCCAATGCCCTGTTTGGCCGATGCCCGATGCCCTGTTTGCCCGATGCCCGATGCCCGATGCCCGATGCCCAAATCTAAAATCTAAAATCTAAAATCTAAAATCGAATGATTGACAATCTTTCCTTACCAGAACTGGTAGCCCAGATGTTCGTGGTGCGCGCTTCTGGCTGCTTGTTCGACCACCAAATTCGCTATCGGGAATGGGAACCAACTGCCAGCAAACTCCGCTATTATCTGGAAAAGTTGGGCGTCGGCGGTGTGATTTTGGTCGGGGGAAGTGCTGCAGAGTTGGCAGTTCGATCGCACCAATTGCAGTCTTGGGCTAAGTTTCCGCTACTGCTGGCGGCGGATATTGAGGAAGGTGTCGGCCAGCGGTTCGCGGGGGCGACTTGGTTCGGGCCGCCGATGGCGATTGCTGAAGTGGCGCGACACGATGCAGGTAAAGCCGATCGATATGCTGAACAAATGGGCGCTGTCACTGCGATCGAAGCTAGGGCGATCGGTCTCAATTGGATTCTCGCACCAGTGGTTGATGTTAACAACAATCCCGACAATCCTGTGATTAACGTCCGCGCTTTTGGCGAGACACCGGAAATTGTGGGGAAATTAGCCGCTGCTTTTATTCGCGGCGCAGGTGATCACCCGGTTTTGACTACAGCTAAGCATTTTCCCGGCCACGGAGACACGGCGGTTGATTCTCACTTGGAATTGCCGGTTTTGCCACATTCGCCAGCGAGATTAGCCCAGATTGAGTTGCCTCCTTTTGTTGAGGCGATGGCTGCTGGGGTCGATGCTGTGATGAGTGCTCACTTGCTGATTCCGGCTTGGGATGCGGAGTTTCCTGCTACTCTTTCTCGCAAAATTTTGATTGGGAAGCTGCGAGAAGAGTTGGGATTTGAAGGTTTGATTGTGACGGATGCTTTGGTGATGGGTGCGATCGCCAATAAGTACGGCGCTAATGAAGCTGCTGTTTTGGCTGCTGAGGCTGGTGCTGATGTTTTGCTGATGCCGCTTGACCCGGAAGGGGCGATTCTCGCTGTCTGCGAAGCTGTCACTCAAGGGCGGATCCCCATAGCACAAATCAAGGAATCTGTCAAGCGAATTTGGAAATCGAAAATCAAGGTGGGTTTGCCGATTTCTGACCCCCCCCAACCCCCCCTTGCTAAGGGGGGGAGCAAGAATTTAGAATCGATTTCTGACGCCCCCCAACCCCCCCTTGCTAAGGGGGGGAGCAAGAATTTAGAATCGATTTCTGACCCCCCCCAACCCCCCCTGGCTAAGGGGGGGAGCAAGAATTTAGAATCCATCGAGTTGATCGACTTAGGTTTGCTGGCAACTCCTGATGCCAGGGCAACTGCTGCCGATATTTTGCGAGATTCTTTGAAATTTGGCGGCAATCTACCTTTGCAGGTTGCAAAACCCCCAGAAAACCAGCTTTTGCTGAATTTGATTGTTGTAGATGATGTTTTGGGGTGTGAGTTTTTGGGCAACCACACTCCGGCGATCGCCCTTCCCGAACAGTTTGGTTACGAATTGCAACTGATTGACGATCGCACAGGGGCGATCGCTGATAATACAGGTGCAGAGCATTTTTATCCGACATTGCTGCAAATTTTCATTCGCGGCAATTGCTTCCGAGGCAGTGCTGGTTTGACTGAAGCAGCTCAAGATTGGTTTAAGAAATTATTAAAAACGGGAGAACTGCAAGCTGTGTTAATTTACGGCAGTCCCTACGTTTTAGAGCAATTTTTGCCACACTTGCCTCCGAGTATTCCTTATGTATTTTGTTTTGGGCAGATGCCGGCAGCGCAATCTCTCGTTCTAGAAGTGCTATTCGGCATTGACGCAACTGGTAAGGCTTGAGTTGCCCGACTTCTGAATCTTTCCTTTGCTGCTTGCTGCGTTAGGAGTTAAATTCATCAACCCGGTTTCTCGCGAGAAATTCTGCCTTTGGTGGCGAAGTATCCAGAAACCGGGAATTGGACGGCGGTTCCTAAGTTCTAAATTGAGCTTTCCAGCAGATCTGCCTGCTTGTGGGGAAAATGTGCTGCGTCTCCACATCCTAAGACAGATCTCATCACTTATTGATAATTCGTATAATTTATTTTTATTTACGGCAGTGAATTGTATAGCTGTATACGGACAAAATTTAACTTCCATATTCGTAAGTTTGGACTATATTATTACCAGGGCCATAAAATTTTTTAGTAAAACATTGAGGGCGCATTATGATTCACTCCACTATTCCCCAAATCCAATACTCTTTAGATGTGATCCAAGATGAAGCACGTCACCTCGTCCACGAGGGCGTGCTGAGCCGCCAACAGCCCATCTACACGCTGTGCCAATTCATTCCGCCCCGGGAATGGGCCTGTGTAGAGTGCGAGTTAGAAAAATGCGACTTCTTGCTGCGCGATCGCATTGCCGACCTGATCGGTTCTGAAAAATGGGACAATGACTAAAGTTTGGTTCTCTTAAATTAAGTTGGCAAGTAAACTCCGGCTGTGTTAAAGACTCTTGATTCTTTAATACTGGGAATTTTCGGCGCGCAAATTTTCCAACTCGGCCCTCAGCGCTGCCATGTGTGCAGTTAATTCTTGAATCTCTAGCTTTACGTTAGGCTGTACAACCGAATCGGGAGGAGCATCAGTCGCTGCATCTGATTGCTTGGGCGAGACAGATTCATTGTCTGCATTCTCCCGATCGCCCGGTTGAGAGAAAATAGTATCTACAAAATTCCGGGCTTCTCGCTCAGTCATTTCTCCTTTTTCCAGCAACTCATCGGCGAGTAACCCCAAATCAGACTTCAGTTTGTCAAGATTTTCTTCTCGCTTCAGAGGATCTTGCAATGTCTCAATTAAAAAGGAAGTTGCACCTAAAGTTAGGTGAAATCCTGTTTGCAGCATTTGAGGCAGGTTGTCGGGATTCATCTAAAAATGCCGCTAGAACGTTTTTCTGAGTTTTTGGTTCGCTAGTTGCTCCCAAGTCGGGGCGTAAAGCCGCTTCTTAGCGCGAAGATGCTGGCGTTGTGGGTCGCGATCGCCCCGATTCAGGAAATATCAGCTTTTGGGGGGACGTTTTACCGTTGTGCCAATACTAATCGTATCATTACTGCGTAAATTAATAAATGTCAAGTGTAAACTTTTGTAACTACGAATCGAGACTTTCCCACAGGAAGGCTCAGTCTATTTTAGATTTTAGATTTTAGATTGAACAGGACTTAGGCACTGCGACTAAAAAAACCCCGGCGACTGATTACCCGTG
Organism: Microcoleus sp. B6-A1; assembly: GCF_036705085.1. Classification (NCBI taxonomy): domain Bacteria; kingdom Bacillati; phylum Cyanobacteriota; class Cyanophyceae; order Oscillatoriales; family Microcoleaceae; genus Microcoleus; species Microcoleus sp. B6-A1. The sequence goes on along the minus strand of NZ_JAUBTU010000024.1, from coordinate 37,337 downwards.
CGTAAGTCCTGTTCAATCCAGTTAAGGATACAGCGCTTCACCGGTGGAGGGGTCAAATATAAATAGTCGATCGAAGTCAAGCTGTACCGTCAGCCGATCGCCCGATCGCAAGCGAACACTCGCAGGTATTTGTAACTGTACAGTAGTTTCAGCACTCAACAACGGCAAACTCGCCCGAATTAAAGTTTCTCGCCCCAGAGGTTCCACTACTTTTACCTCTACATCAAGAGGGACTTTTTCTAATGCCCAAACATCGGTTTTCAAATCATCATCTTCTACTGTTTGTGGCGTAAAGATTTCTATATTTTCTGGACGGATGCCCAAATCAAATCCTTGTCCTTCTCTCGCCTGCAATTTTTTCTGAATGGAGGGCGGACAGGGTAAATATTGATTTCCCACTTGAAAGGATTCGTTAGTATAAATTGCAGGAAAAATGTTCATGGCGGGATTGCCTAAAAATGTGGCAACCATGCGGTTAGCTGGTTTTGCATAAATGCTTTGCGGGTCTCCAATTTGTTGAATTTTTCCCCCATTTAAGACTACAATCTTATCAGCTAAAGTCATCGCTTCCACTTGGTCGTGGGTGACGTAAATTGTGGTAATTCCTAGCCGTTGATGCAGTTGTTTGAGTTCTGCTCTAGTGTCGTCTCGCAGTTGAGCATCGAGGTTAGAAAGCGGTTCATCTAACAGAAATACTTTCGGTTCGCGGGCGATCGCCCTTCCGAGTGCTACCCGCTGCTGCTGTCCGCCTGATAGCTGTTTGGGCTTGCGCTTGAGGAGGTGGTCGATCGAGAGCGATCGGGCTACTGTTTCGACTCGTTCTTGAATTTTAGTCTGGTCAACATTCCGCATCCGCAATCCAAATGCCAAGTTTTCTGCGACAGTCATGTGCGGATAAAGTGCGTAATTTTGAAACACCATTGCTACATCCCGCTGTCTAGCAGGAATGTTGTTAACTAAATTATCTCCGATGTAAAGATTGCCGGAACTTGCGGTTTCTAAACCGGCAATTGTCCGCATAATTGTGGATTTTCCGCAGCCGGAGGGCCCGACTAATACCCAAAATTCCCCGTCCGGGATTTTGAAGCTGATGTTTTCGATCGCGGTGACGTTTTGGTAGCGTCGGGTAATATTTTCTAAGCGAACATTTGCCATTTTTTAATTGTAATTTGTAATTGATAATTAGTGTTTTTTACCTTCATAATTCAGCCTTCAGAAAACTGTTCCAATTCTAAAACTGTGCGATCCAATTCTTCAGCTATAGGCGTTAACTCAGCTTTGCGGAATGCTTCTACTAAAGAACGATAATACCAGAGAGAACCGTCTTTGCCACCTTTGAAGCGTTCCCAAACAGTATCTCCTAATTGACGGGAATCTTTCAGGATCGATCGAACATTATAAAGTTTATCAGCAGCCGAGACTAATCTGACCGAGGCAGAAGCCGTAGAAATGCGATCGATATAAGCTTGTTTTCGCTGTCGCCAAGGGGGTTTCGGCGTCTCGTCACTGTCGGTACAGCCGTCTACAATCGCTGTGACCGAAAGCATCCAGGATACCCGCCACGTGATTCATCCGTCCAGAAATAAAAAACCTGTATCTGATAAACAAGCCCCCGAATTTATCTCGCGCAAGTCAATTCTTCAATCTAAAATCTAAAATCTAAAATCTAAAATCGATTGACAGTATCCCCAAAGCGGCGGCGGATGGCTTCGCGGGTGGTGGCGCCGCCTTGATCTTCGATCGCATCGTGAAGCAAAGCTGCGATCGCCTCATCTTCATTTGCCCCATATTCTAAAGCTATACTAGCAGTGCCCAACAAATGGGCAATGTAGGGAACGCCGGAACCTTTGCGAACTTGGGTAGCGTGCAATTCGGCGGCATAGGTGAGGGCTTCTGAAAAACGGTTTGATAGAATCATGAAAGTCACCTTTCTGAATTGCTATGATATATAAATTGTCGGGCTAAGTTGAAAAGACAAAATCTACCAATTTCAATAAGATCGTAAAGATGCGATCGAGAGCGATCGCTTGTAAACTTATAATCGTTAAACAGAGGTTGCGACCATGACAGCTACTATAATTATACCAAAAAAAGCCGAGCAAAACTCAGAGCCAGAATTACCGCAAAAATCAGAAAATATAGCAGGAATTTCGCCAGAATCTGAGCCTAAAAAAGTCATATCTCTTGAAGATTTTTTAGTCAGACCTGCTGATAGAATGGAATGGGTTGACGGCAACTTAGTGGAGAAAACAGGAATGACATTCAAGCACGGTCTCGCTCAAGTTAATCTAGCTACTTCCTGGAAAACTTACAAAAATTCCAGCGGACAGGGAGGAGAAGTTGTTACAGAAGTCCTTTGTCGCACTAGCAAGCAGGGTCGCCGTCCCGATGTTGCTTACATTACTCCTGAACTGCTGCCACAATCAGGCAATTTTACAGCATTTTCCCAAAGTTTTCCTTTGATAGCCGAAGTTGCTTCCCCCGAAGATAGCGGCGAAGAGTTATTCGCAAAAGCTCAAGAATATTTGGAATCGGGATGTTTAGAAGTTTGGTTGTTGTTTCCTGAAGCTAGATTAATATTTGTCAATGCAGGGCAACGCTGGCGGTTGTTTAATGCCGATGAAGTTGTTAACACTCAAAGTGTGCTTGCAGGTTTTAGCGTAGCGGTCAGTGAATTGTTGGCTTGAGGAATTTGTTAAAATAATTTATTAAAATCCTAAAAAGAGAAACTCACCGTGAGAAACTTTAGCTTAAAACTGGGTTTAATGAGAATGTCGGAATGATCAAATCGAGTTTAAGATCGACCTACAGGTAACTTTGAAGTATTGATACAATTAACATCTAATCAGGGGACTGCGGCATAGACTGAAAAGGGCTGACCCTAAAGGGTAAGCAGATTCATCCCACGACTAAAAGCCCTGGGCTTTCTTTGGGATTTTCTGTAAACGGTAGTCTTCGATGGGAATTGGGTTGAGAGATTGTTGGTGGAGTGCGTGCGATCGCCTTTAAATTTGAGCCCGAACGATCGCCCGATTTACTAAAAAAAACCCTCGGCTAACAGATCGCCCGCTGATCACAACCTCCGGGCAACTCCACCAACCAACGGCACATCAACCAACGAGGGCGATTGTTGCACTTCCGTGAACAATAGAAAACCACTAGCAACTTGCTAATACGACTGTTTGTTGGAGGTACAAAATTAATTGTTAGCGTCGGTGTCTAGCCAGGAATTTAAGCACCTTGAAAGACCCTACCAAGGTGGATTGAACATCAAGCTAGCAATTCCTCAAAGTCTATTTTCTAGAGAAGCTACTACCATGTCTCTGCCAAACTCATCCCTGAATCTATTTAAACCTAAGCGCAAACTTTCCCTGCGATCACTCTTGATTGTCCCGTTTGTACTACAAATCTTCGTAGCAGTTGGATTAACGGGATATATTTCTCTGAGAAATGGACAGAAGGCAGTCAATGAAGTTGCCAGTCAGTTACGACAAGAGATGAGCTATCGCCTCAATCTGGAAGTTCTAAACTATTTGGAAAAACCTTATATTGCCGGACAAGTGATCGTAGCTGCGGCCCAAGAAGGTCAGCTTGATTTAACAGATTTCACCAAACTGGAACGAACTTTGTGGCGGTTAGTCAGCCAAAATACCCTCGAAGACGTGCAAATTGGTTTAGAGGATGGCACGAGTATTGCCCTAGATACAACAATCAATGACGGCATCGTTTCTCGCCTCAGTGGTGACAAAGCGCGTCTACCTCAACGCCAATTCTACAAACTTGATAATCAAGGTCAACGAGTCGCACTGCTCAAAACTCAGGCAGAGTTTGACCCTCGGACTCGACCTTGGTATCAAGTTGTACAGAAAGCTGGAAAATCAGCCTGGACATCTGTGCCCTACCTCAGCAGTTCATATAAATCGGCTACGCTGGCTCTATCCCAGCCGATTTACAATCGCGATGGAACGTTACTAGGCGTGGAAAAAAGCACCTTTCGGCTGGACAAGATTCATCGTTTTCTGAGCGAGTTGAAGGTGGGTCAAACGGGACAAACGTTTATCGTAGATCGATCGGGCAATCTGATTGCGAGTTCAAAGATCAGTCAGCCTTACATTATGGATCTTAAAAATGAGGAGTTGCAACAAATTCCTGCCGTCAAGTCTGAAAGTTCTGTAATTCGTGCCACAGCGCAAGCTATCCTCGATCGATTTGGCAACTTCAACGCTATTGCACAAAATCAACAGCTTGATTTTATGCTGGCAAACCAACGGCAGTTCGTGCAGGTTTCCGCCATTCGAGACGAACGAGGTATCGATTGGTTCAGCGTCGTTGTGGTGCCTGAATCAGATTTCATGGCACAAATCAATGCCAATACTCGCACCACAATTTTGCTGTGTCTAGGGGCTTTGGTAGTGACGACTATACTGGGTCTTTTTACTTCGCGTTGGATTACCAAACCGATTTTGCAGCTACAAAAAGCCAGTCAGGCGATTAGTTCGGGACAGTTGGATCAAACACTTCAGGTGCAAGGTATTAGTGAATTAGAATCGCTGGCAGATTCATTTAATCAGATGGCAGGTCAACTCAAAGCCTCCTTTATCGAACTGGAAAGCCGTGTCGAGGAACGCACCGCAGAACTGAAAGAAGCAAAACTTGTAGCCGATGGCGCAAACCAAGCAAAAAGCGAATTTCTTGCCAACATGAGCCACGAACTCCGCACTCCCCTCAACGGTATTTTGGGCTATGCTCAAATCCTCAACCGCAGCAGCGCATTGCCAGCGAAAGAACGTCATGGGGTAGAAATCATCCACCAGTGTGGTTATCATTTGCTGACGCTGATTAACGATGTGTTGGACTTGTCCAAAATTGAAGCCGGCAAATTAGAACTCACACCTCAAGCGATTCACTTTCCCTCATTCCTCCAAGGTGTCGCTGAAATCTGCCGCATTCGTGCCGACCAAAAAAACATTGACTTCGTTTACGAGCCCGATCCACAGTTACCTGAAGGGATTTTTGCCGATGAAAAACGGCTGCGTCAGGTGTTACTCAACTTGGTGGGAAATGCGATTAAATTCACCGACAAAGGTTCTGTCACGCTGAAGGTTGCCGTAGTTGAGAATCCTCCCAATCCGTCCACTCCCTCTTTCAAATTTCAAGTTGAGGATACGGGTGTAGGAATTGCGCCCAATCATTTGGAGAAAATTTTTCAGGCTTTTGAACAAGTGGGCGATCGCCAGCGCCAAGCCGAGGGCACCGGTTTAGGACTGGCAATTAGCCAAAGAATTGTCCAACTTATGAACGGACAAATCCAAGTTAACAGCCAACCCGGAGTCGGGAGTGAGTTCTTTTTTGAGGTGGAACTGGCGATCGCCACCGATTGGGTACAGCAAAACTCCTTCACAATAGGAAAACAAATTATTGGTTACGAAGGACAACGACGCAGCATACTTGTGGTGGACGATCGTTGGGAAAACCGAGCCGTTCTCTTTAACTTGTTAGAGCCACTAGGATTCCAAGTTAGTGAGGCAGAAAATGGACAAGCAGGATTGGAAAAAATACGACAGTCTCAACCTGACTTAGTGATTACAGACTTGGCAATGCCAGTCATGGACGGCTTTGAGCTGCTCAAACAAATTCGCAGTGCAAAGGATTTGCCCCACCCGAAGATCATTGTCTCTTCTGCATCAGTTGCACAAGCCTATCAACAGATGAGTTTAGATGCAGGGGGAAATGATTTCCTGGCAAAGCCAGTGGAAGTCAGTGAATTATTTAACCTCTTAGCCACTCATTTGGAATTAGAATGGAAATATGAAATAACAGGCTCCAACGACTCTGCACAATCCACTCCAACCACTGCATTAGAAAACCCAGAAGGGATGATTATTCCTTCCCCTATAGACTTAAAAAAGTTACTAGAATTGGCACAGCAAGGCAACTTAAAACGGCTACGATCGCACACAGAGCATATTGCTCAATCTAACCCTCTCTACGCTAATTTTGCCTCAAAAATTCTTCAGTTAGCCAAGCAATTTAAAGCCGAAGAGATTGAAGAGTTGCTAGAACAACACCTCCGATCAAATTCGCTAGCATCGTCATGATAAAGTCTCCTTCAATCTGCCACCAATAATAAGCACGCTTTTCAGTTTTTCGGCTCACAGTCAACAGTCAACAGTCAACAGTCAACAATCATTCCGGTGCAACCGGAATCGATCTCACAGAGAAGAAAGCCGATGTCTAGTCCTGAATTAATTTTGGTGGTGGATGATACCCCTGCCAACTTAGAAGTGGTTTGTGAAACCTTAAGTGATGCGGGGTACGAAGTAGCAACCGCAATCAACGGCGATCGCGCTCTTAAGAGAGTCCAAGCTTATCCTCCCGATCTGATCTTACTCGATGTTCAAATGCCAGGAATTGACGGCTTTGAAACCTGCAAACGTCTGAAGGCAGATCCGAAAACCGCAAGTATTCCCATCATTTTTATGACCGCTCTCTCCGATGCCGATAGTAAGGAGAAAGGATTTGAATTGGGTGCTGTGGACTACATCACCAAACCCTTTCAAGAACAGGAGATGCTAGCACGGGTAAAAACTCATTTGCAGCTACGGCAGTTAACTAAAAATCTCGAACAGCGTGTAGCTGAGAAAACCGCTGATTTAGAAGCAGCACTCACACAACTGCAACAGTCTCAGGTTCATTTAGTCCACACCGAAAAAATGTCTGCTTTGGGGAATTTAGTGGCGGGTGTCGCGCACGAGATTAATAATCCGCTTGGCTTTATTGCTGGCAATCTGAAACCCGCTCAGGATTGTATTAAAGACCTCTTTCAAGTTATCGCTCTCTACCAAAAAGAACTCCCTTATCCAAGTGCCACGCTACAGGCATTCGTGGAGGAAATAGACTTGGAATACTTACAAGAGGATTTACCCAAGTTAATTGATTCGATGCAAGAAGGAGTCGATCGCATTCACACAATCAGCACCAGTTTAAGAACTTTCTCGCGTTCTGATTGCGATCGCCCCATTCCTTACAATATCCACGACGGGCTTGACAGCACGATCTTGATTCTCAAGCATCGCCTCAAAGCCAACGAATGTCGCCCGGAAATTGAAGTGATCACAGACTATGGCGATCTGCCACAGGTAGAATGCTTTGCCGGACAGTTGAATCAGGTATTTATGAATGTGCTGGCAAATGCGATCGATGCCCTTGAGGAATCAAATCAAGGACGCAGTTTTGCTCAGATCAAAGCCAAACCCAACCAGATTACTGTCAAAACCCAATTGTCGGAATCTCAGGCAGTGATCCGAATTCAGGATAATGGGATTGGCATTACGGATGCGGTGAAGCCAAAAATTTTTGAGCATCTGTTTACCACCAAAGGCGTGGGGCAAGGAACAGGGCTGGGATTGGCGATCGCTCATCAAATCGTAGTCCAGAAACACTCTGGAACTTTACAAGTCAACTCAACTTTAGGTCAAGGTACAGAGTTTGTGATTTCAATTCCGGTGAAGGATCTCGCTGTAAAAGACATTCAGGCAAGGATCTGCGTTGACACAGCATAAAAAATCATTGCAGCGGCAGCATAAAGATGATTGATATCTTAAAACCATCCAAACTATTGATATAGTAGTACGCGGTGCAAAAAACGATAAACCATGACAGCCACAAATCTCGTCAATAAATTTGAGTACAAACCCCTATATAAACCAAATCAATTAATTTGTGGAACGGGGCAAACAGCCATTGTCAGCGGCTGGACAGTAAAAAGTGCGATCCTTTCCAAGGGCTCCGCTAACGGCAAACATTTACAACCCAACGAATTTGCTGTCATCGGACAACTGTACTCGCCCACCCGCGGCATCAACTTCTTAATTAGAAACTTGCTGTGCAATCCCCACGTCCGCTTTTTAGTAATTCTCAATGCTACCAAAGAAGACCGCAACTCCGGTGCCGCAGCCTGCTTGATAGACTTTTTTCGCAACGGATTTGAAGCCGGCAAAAGCGATACTGGTAGAGATTGCTGGCTAATTAAATCTTCAATATTTGGCTACATTGATATTGAAATAGCAGCAGAAGCCTTAGAACTATTGCGTCATTCAATAGAATGGAAAGAAGCCAAAAACATAGCAGAAACAGTGACTATTGTCAAGTCTTTTGCCCAAAAAGAATCTGTTGAACCTTGGGGAGAACCCGTAACTTTTCCGTTAGTCGAAATCGTTCCGACTGTACTCCCCGGTCAGAAATACGGACACAGAATCGAAGGCAAAACTATCGCCGAAACTTGGGTAAAAATCATCCACCGAATTAAGACCACCGGCACCCTGCGACCGACTGGTTATGACGGACAGTGGCAAGAATTAATTGACTTAATGGCAGTGATTACAGATGAACCTGCGGAGTTCTATTTTCCTGAACCGAATTACTTACCAATAGACCGTGATTTCCTCGAACAGTACAAACCGCAAATGCTGGAAGATGCCCCGTATAGCGAAGGCATTAAATATACCTACGCACAGCGGATGCGGTCGTGGTTTGGACGAGATCAAATTGAAGAAGTTATTGCCAAACTAATTAAAGAAATTGACGCGGCAAGTGCTGTAATTAGTTTGTGGGATGCCGGCGGAAATATTAACAGAAGACCTGATGGTTCCTCAGACCACCAGCACAGCGGCAGCCCTTGTTTAAATCACATTTGGGTGCGAGTTGTGGACGGTGAAATATCGCTAACTGCAACTCTCCGCAGTAATGATATGTTTGCGGCTTGGCCGGCAAATGCAATGGGCTTGCGGGCTTTGCAGCAGCACATTCGAGATGAAATTGCTCGGCGTTCCGATTATAATTTGACGATGGGCCCGTTGGTAACGCTGAGTCAATCTGCTCACTTGTATGACGATACCTTTGAAAATGCCGATCGACTTATTCAAACCCAATATGCTAAAATCTGCGAAGATAGAGACTTTTTCGATGCAGCAGGCAATTTTTTAGTTGAAGTAGCCGACAATCAAATAGTTGTCACGCAAACCACCCCGGGCAGCGGCGAAGTTGTCACCTGTTATTCTGGAAAAAACCCTCTCAAGTTAGTGCGAGAAATTTGTGCAGCTTCCCCGGCTATCAAAGGCGAGCATATTGGTTATTTGGGAATAGAATTGCAAAAGGCGGCCGAGTGTCTGAAAACCAGCAACCAATACATTCAGGATAGAAAATGAATTTAGAAGAAGAAAGACCGAGTTGGGACGAATACTTCTTAATGTTAGCAAAATTGGCCGCTACTCGATCGACTTGTCTGGCTTTTCCTGTAGGCGCGGTGATAACTAAAAACAGGCAAGTTTTAGCAACGGGTTACAACGGTTCGCCGTCAGGTTCGGCACACTGTACTACTCAAGGCTTCTGCTATCCTGGTTTGAGTAGTTGCGACGCCAGTAAAACTTTACCATCAAGGGCGGTTCACGCCGAAGCAAATGCGATCGCCAAAGCTGCCAAACACGGTATATCTACTGCTGGGGCTAGTATTTACGTCACCTTAGAACCCTGCATCTATTGTTTGAAATTAGTCATTGCCGCTGGAATTAGAGAAGTGTTTTACGAAACGAGTTTTAACAGCGGAGAAAAAGCTGCTTTGAGAGATACTTTTATCAGTGAAGGTATTGTTGAGTTAAAACAAATTCAGCTATCTGAAGATACAGCAAAAAAAGCGGCTTTGTTTTTGTTGAATCCTACGTCTGTTCTCAAAGATGCTATTAGTTGAAACTAGCTACAGCGGTTCTTAATTAAGTGAAATTCCCAATATGTAGGTTTGGTTGAGGTTGCGAACCCTACGTTTCACTTCGCCCAACTCTTCATTTAAAATAAAGTGTTCGGCGAAGCGTAGGGTTCGCTATCGCTCAACCCAACCTACTACTTTTACTTCTGCTTCTGCTTCATATTTTTTACATTTTGGAATGATAGTTTAACAGTAAATCCTCAACCGTCAACCGCCAACCGCCAACAATCAACATTCAATCAAACTCATTCACAGCTTGCAAATAGTCGATCGCCGCATCTATCCTCGAAGAATACTTAAAAGCAAACTGATCGAACCAATATCCCTCATCGGAATTTTTATCCAACTTTTTCAGCCAAACCTGAGCTTGCCTAACTTTCTGTCTGTGCGTTTGTACCTCCAACTGCGGCCCCGCGACTTTTTCTGCAGGCCGCTGTTCCTGTAAAGCTACTTCCTGAGCTTGATTTTGTGCTTCGTGCTCAGCCTTAAGCGGTTGCTGTGAAGCGACTTCCTGAGCTTTATTTTGTGCTTCGTACTCAGCCTTAATTTGAGCTAAATCCTTATCCAAAGAACCAGCATACAAATTTATATCTGATGTTTTAAATGTTGCATTTGACGGCGCTTGTGCTTGCGCCGGCGCCTGACTTTTCAACTCAGCATTTTTTTGAGATGCTTGATACTCTGCCTTAAGTTCACCTAACAGGCGTTCGATAGATTCCATAACTTAAACCCCCTAAAAAATGCTGCTGGGCAAACTGGCCCAAATATAATCGCGTGAACTTCGCCCGCCTCCTCAATCAGTTATTGCATTCAGCAATACCTCTGTCAGGGTCATTCCTTCAATATCATCCATCGTGACAGTATCAACGATATCGAATTTAGCCCCGGCGCTTTGCAGTTCGTCATCCAATATCTTGAGAAACTTAGTAGCTTCCGGCGCATTCCCTACTTGAATGAAAGAAATCGCCAACTCTTCATCTCGATCGAGCTTCCGCGAAGCCTCTATAATAGTTTTCATCACTTCTTTGCGATCGTCCGGTTCCCCATCCGTCACCACTAATATTGTTTCCCCATTTTGCTTGGTCTTACCGGATGCTTTGCGCTGAAAATAACTGTTCAGGGCGTCTTGCAGAACAGCAGCTAAATTCGTAGTTCCCGAAGGTTCGTTTTCTTGGAAAATTTGCACGACTTTAGCTGATGTTACGTTGTCGTAGCGCTTGAAGCGACCGGAAAACACATAAACTGTTATGCCATCAGGATCTAGTTCTTCGCATTTATTCGCCAATGCGATCGTCGATTCTTGCATGAGCGCCCACCGAGTTTTACCGCCCATCTGGTCTTTTGTGTACATACTGCCGCTTTTGTCAATAATGATGGTATAATCGCGGTTCTGAAGCCTAAGATTTTTCCTGTTAATTAAGTTTTTCCCAAAAATATCAAAACCAGCGAGCAGAAGCTGTTGAGCTTTAGTTGCTCGCTGCGTTTTTTAGTTGATTTGCGATCGCAAATACCGGAATTTAAGCTGCAACTAAAGCATCTTTAAGTGGCTTCCAGCTAAAAGCTCGATCGCCCCCCATCTCAACTGCTATTTTAACTCGCGGTTCTAACGTCGGCAAAACAGTCAAATACTCAATCTCCTGACTCGACAAAATCTGCCCTTCAATAATCCACAGCACCAGTCCTTTTGCTTTAGGTGGCAAATTGTCTAATTGAGTTTTCAACATCGGCGGCACGTAGTACGTATAACCCACAGCCCCTTCATTGCCAGTAGTTTTCTTGCCCAAATGCGGCGGCCGCACCCCGTGAACCCCCGTTAAATACATCGCCAAATCACCCAAACCCCGCGCCGAAATCGTGTACCCACCGTAGCCCGCAGCCCTCAGCCTGCGGAGGTAGCGCCCCTCAAATCCTCCTTCTAAAGGAACGTACAGGGCCAGCGACCCCGACTTTTCCAAATCCCGAATCAGATCAGATCCCGTCGTAATCAGTCCCATAAATTTGTGTTTCCTGCTGTATCAAAATTGGGTCGATCGCTGCTTGCGAGCTGGAAATATTATAAATCCTAAAGTTGAGGCGAAAAATTCTCATCGCGGCCTTGACAAACGGCAAACACTTCATGTACTATTGTGAATTGTCGCCGTAAAGGATACTGAGTGGTTTGCTGCTCAAGTCCTGGCACAAACAAGCAAGACCGAGACAAAACTCGGAGATAAAGCCGGTAAAAAGCCGCGAATCTCAACCCTTGCAAGACTTCCACAAGCTCGCTCCCAAATTTAAAACTCAAATTTTAAACACCGAGGAAGGCTGTTGGTTGATAACAGTTAATTGCAGGAACACTGAAATAAATGTTTCTGCACAAGAGCAAGCGGATTGACGTAAATTTCGCAATCCGAAACCTCTTGCGTAAATAAAAGGAAGAAAATCCGTGTCTGTAGGCATTCTTGGCACTAAACTAGGCATGACTCAAGTGTTTGACGCCGAAGGGAGAGCCATCCCCGTCACCGTCATACAAGCAGGGCCTTGTACAGTAACTCAAATCAAAACAAAACAAACTGACGGCTACGGTGCCGTTCAAGTTGGATACAACGAAGTCAAACCAAAGGCTCTCAACAAGCCAGAACTAGGACACCTTGCCAAGTCGGGGGCGAATCCATTGCGCCACTTGCAGGAATACCGCTTGGAAGACACCAGTTCATTTGAATTAGGTCAACAACTAAAAGCAGATACTTTTACACCGGGACAAATAGTAGATGTCATCGGTACCAGCATCGGTAAAGGTTTTGCAGGTTTTCAAAAGCGCCACAACTTTAAACGAGGTCCCATGTCTCACGGTTCCAAGAACCACCGCGAGCCTGGATCGATCGGGCCTGGAACTACTCCCGGTCGCGTTTATCCCGGCAAAAGAATGGCAGGACGTATGGGCAACGTTCAAGTCACCGTCCGCAAACTAACAATTATCCGGGTGGATACAGAGCAGAATTTGCTGCTAATTAAGGGAGCAGTTCCCGGCAAAGCTGGCGCCTTAGTCAATGTTGTGCCTGAGAAAAAAGTAGGACGTTAGTCAGTAGTAAGTAGTCAGTAGTCAGCAGTCAGTAGATAGTGGTTGGCCGTTAGTAGCAAGCAATAACTAAGAACTAAAAGCTGAAAACTAAGAGCTGAAAACTAAGACCTGAGAACAGACAACAGACGACAGACAACAGACAACAGACAACTAACAACAGACAACTAACAACAGACAAAGGACAAAAGATATGGTTAATTGTGTAGTCCGAAATTGGCAAGGCGAAGAAGTTGGGGAAACAACTTTAGAACTGCGCGTAGCCAAAGAAGAAAATGCTTCTCACATCGTTCACAGAGCATTGACGCGGCAACTGAATAACGCCCGTCAAGGAAATGCTTGCACCAAAACTCGATCGGAAGTCAGAGGCGGTGGCCGCAAACCCTGGCGTCAAAAAGGCACGGGTCGAGCCAGAGCAGGTTCTATCCGTTCTCCGCTGTGGCGGGGGGGCGGTGTCATCTTCGGGCCAAAACCGAGAGACTTTGAAGTCAAAATGAACAAAAAGGAACGCCGTCTCGCTTTGCGGACAGCATTCCAAAGTCGCACCGAAGACATCATTGTGGTTGAAGAATTTGCAGAGCAATTTCCGAGACCCAAAAGCAAAGAATTGCTGAGTGCGATCGCCCGCTGGGGCATCGAACCCGATACAAAAGTTCTGTTAATCTTGCCAGAACCGCAACCAAACGTCTACTTATCCGGACGCAACATCGAATTAGTAAACGTCATCTTGGCAACATCCCTGAATGTTTACGACGTTCTCGCGGCTGACAAAATTATCGTCACATCTACAGCCATAGCTAAAATTCAGGAGATTTACGGTGAGTAAAATCGACCCCCGCGACTACGCAGATTTGATCCAGCGTCCGATTCTCACCGAGAAAGCTACCCGAATGATGGAATTAAATCAATTCACATTCGACGTAGCCCCCAAAGCGACGAAGCCTCAAATCAAAGCTGCAATCGAAGAACTATTTAAGGTCAAAGTCATCGGCGTCAACACCCAAAACCCGCCGCGCAAAAAGCGTCGAGTTGGCAAATTCGTCGGCTTTAAGCCTTGTTACAAGCGAGCAACCGTAACTCTGACCGACGGAGACTCGATCCGCAAACTCCTATTCCCAGAAGTCTAGACGATTTTGGATTTTAGATTTTAGATTTTAGATTTTAAATTGCGGTTAACTGGTGGAAATTCTCGAACCAGAAAACTCGTAAGTTAACCAAAGATCGCCAATCTTCAACCTAAAATCTAAAATCGATAAACGTCAAATCCAAAATCCAAAATCCAAAATCTAAAATAGATCGATTATGGGCATCCGTTCTTACCGACCTTATACCTCCAGCACCCGAGAACAAACCGTCTCGGACTTTGCTGAAATTACCAGATCAGAGCCAGAAAAGTCTCTAACCAGCAATAAGCACACCAAACAAGGCCGCAACAACCGAGGCGTCATCACCTGTCGCCACCGGGGAGGCGGTCACAAACGGCTGTATAGAGACATCGACTTCCGCCGCGACAAACACAGCATTCCCGCTACCGTCAAGGCGATCGAATACGACCCCAATCGCAACGCCCGCATCGCCCTCCTGTTCTACAAAGACGGCGAAAAACGGTACATCTTGCACCCGCTCAACTTAAACGTCGGTACAGTAATTGTCTCAGGCCCAGACGCGCCGATCGAAATCGGTAACGCCCTCCCCCTGAAGAACATTCCCCTCGGTACCAGCATCCACAACGTCGAGCTAGTACCCGGAAAAGGCGGACAAATCGTTCGCTCCGCCGGCTCCAGCGCTCAGCTAATGGCAAAAGAAGGTAGCTACGTCACCCTCAAACTGCCATCCGGCGAACAGCGCAAAGTCCGCGCCGACTGCTACGCCACCATCGGTCAAGTAGGCAACACAGACGCCAGAAACATCAGCCTCGGCAAAGCAGGCCGCACCCGCTGGAAAGGTCGCAGACCCACCGTTCGCGGTAGCGTCATGAACCCGGTAGACCACCCGCACGGCGGTGGCGAAGGCAGAGCTCCCATCGGACGTCCGGGGCCTGTCACTCCTTGGGGTAAACCAGCTTTGGGTGCAAAAACTCGACGCAAAAACAAGCGCAGCGACGCTTTAATCGTCCGGCGCCGCCGCAAAGCTTCCAAGCGCGGCAAGGGCGGCAGACAAAGCTAGTCAATCAGTCAGCAGTCTTCAGTGCTTAGTTATTAACTGCTAACTAATGACTGAGGACTGATGACCAATGACTGCTTAATTCTGACTAATGACTCCTGAATTACTAAAAAAATCATGTCTCGATCGCTAAAAAAAGGCCCCTTTGTCGCAGATGCTCTGATGACAAAAATCGAAAAACTCAACGCCGCCGGCCAAAAACAAGTAATTAAAACTTGGTCGCGCTCTTCCACAATCCTGCCCCAAATGGTAGGTCACACGATCGCCGTTCACAACGGCAGACAGCACGTACCCGTCTACCTCACCGACCAAATGGTAGGTCACAAACTCGGAGAATTTTCCCCCACTCGCACCTTTAGAGGTCACGCGAAAAGTGGTGATAAAAAGGCGAAAAGATAGCCGAATTAGGTGACAGGTAATAGGTAGTCGGAAAAAAAATTACCAATTACCAATTACCTTTTGCCCAATTACCAATTACCAATTACCGAAATCGAAATGGCTATAGATACCACATCCGAAATTAAGGCGATCGCCCGTTACATCCGGACATCCCCCTTCAAAGTGCGCCGAGTCCTCGACCAAATTCGCGGCAAAAGCTACCAAGAAGCGCTGATTTTACTCGAATTCATGCCCTACCGCGCCTGCGAACCAATCGTCAAAGTTTTGCGATCGGCAGTAGCAAACGCCGAACACAACGCAGGATTGGATAAATCCAAGCTAGTAGTGTCTCAAGCTTACGCAGACCAAGGCCCAGTCCTCAAACGCTTTAGACCCCGCGCTCAAGGTCGCGCCTACCAAATCCGCAAGCCAACCTGTCACATTACCGTAGTAGTAGCTCCGCTCGTAGAAAACTAAACCAGGGAAAAACGTAAGAGGTAATAAACAGCTTAAAGTTGAAAAAAATGGGTAATCACAAATTACCAATTACCAATTACCAATTACCAATTACCAATTAACTCATCAACTATTATGGGCCAAAAAATACATCCAATTGGTTTTCGCCTCGGCATTACCCAAGAGCACCGCTCTCGCTGGTTTGCCGATCCCAAAAACTATCCAGAACTCTTGCAAGAAGACTATAAAATTCGCAAGTACGTTCGTAAAACCCTCAGCAATGCTGGGATTTCCTCTGTCAGAATTGAGCGGAAAGCCGATCAAATTGACCTAGAAGTGTTCACAGCCAGACCAGGCGTTGTCGTCGGCCGCGGCGGAGCAGGCATCGAAACTTTGCGCGTCGGTTTGCAGCAGCAACTCGGTAGCAACCGCCAAATCCGCATCAACGTCGTCGAAGTCCAGCGAGTAGATGCCGATGCCACACTGATCGCGGAATACATCGCTCAGCAACTAGAACGGCGCGTATCGTTCCGCCGAGTAGTCCGCCAAGCAATCACCCGCGCCCAAAAAGTCGGCATCCAAGGCATCAAAATTCAAGTCAGCGGACGCCTCAACGGCGCAGAAATCGCCCGTACCGAATGGACGCGCGAAGGAAGAGTCCCCTTGCACACGCTGCGGGCAGACATCGACTACTCCTACTGCACTGCTCAAACCATCTACGGTATTCTGGGCATTAAAGTTTGGGTTTTCAAAGGCGAAATTATTCCCGGACAGGAACAAGAGGCTGCACCAAATGCAGCAGTGCCCCGCACTAAACAAAAGCGCCGCCGCCAGAACTTTGAAGATCGATCGAACGAAGGCTAGCTAATTGTTAACTGTTAGTTGTCACTTGTTAATTGTCAGTTGTTCCAAACCAATTAGCAATTAGCAATCACCAATTACCAATTACCAATTACCAATTACCCAACTCCCTTTCGCCATGTTAAGCCCTAAAAGAACCAAATTCCGCAAACAACAGCGCGGGCGAATGAGCGGTGTTGCCACCCGCGGCAACACAGTTAGCTTTGGCGACTTCGCGCTCCAAGCCGTCGAACCCGCCTGGATCACTTCCCGCCAAATAGAAGCCGGACGGCGCGCCATGACCCGTTATATCCGCCGGGGTGGCAAAATCTGGATTCGCATTTTTCCCGACAAACCAGTCACCCAGCGCGCAGCAGAAACCCGGATGGGTTCTGGTAAAGGCTCACCTGAGTTTTGGGTTGCCGTGGTCAAACCGGGCCGGGTAATGTTTGAAATTGGCGGCGTAAGTGAAGAAACTGCCCGCGAAGCAATGCGTTTGGCATCTTTCAAATTACCAATTAAAACCAAGTTCATCACTCGCGAAGAAGACCAGTCATAGCGAAGAGCGAAGGTAGAATTAGGTCTGTATTAATCAGCATTTTAAACGGCTACAGCATTTTAAAATCTGGCTTTCATAACTTTTCTTTCCTTCGACCTTCAGCCAAGCGAGACAATTCTGTCTTCTGTCATACCGCTCGCTAACGAGAAAGCACACAATTATGTCTTTGACCAAGATTAAAGAAGCTAGAGAATTAAGCGATGCCGCAGTAGCAGAGCAAATTTTAGCCGTCAAGCGCCAACTAATGGAATTGCGGCTCCAGCAAGCTACCGGCCGCATGGAAAAGCCTCACCTGTTCAAGCACGCCAAACACCGCCTAGCTCAATTGATGACAGTTGAACGCGAGCGCCAAATCGTTGCTGAGAAAGAAGCAGCAGCAAAATCAGCCGCAGCTAAACAGGTAGCACAGCCTGCTGCAACCGCAGCAGTCAGCCAAGAGTCAGAAGCAGCCGAGCCGACGATCGCACAGTAGCTAAAAACAAGTCAATTGCACAACAAAAATAGGTAGCTATGGCAATTAAAGAACGAGTTGGCGTAGTAGTCAGCGACAAGATGGATAAAACCGTCGTGGTAGCAATCGAAAACCGCTCCTCCCACACCAAATACGGCAAAATCGTAGTCCGCACAAAGCGCTACAAAGCTCATGACGAAGAAAATCAGTGCAAATCGGGCGATCGTGTCCGCATCACTGAAACTCGACCACTGAGCAAAACCAAACGTTGGACGGTTGCTGAGATTTTCGGGACAAAAAACGGCTAACAGTTAATTGCGATCTCGCGCCCGCCCGATCGGTACTTGATTAATCAATTAGCCGTCAACAGTCAACAGTTAACAGTCAACAGTTAACAGTCAACAGTTAACAGTCAACAATCACCATGATTCAACCCCAGACATACCTCAATGTCGCCGACAATAGCGGAGCCCGCAAACTGATGTGCATCCGCGTATTGGGAGGCGGCAACCGTCGCTACGGCGGAGTCGGCGATGTCATCATTGCCGTCGTCAAAGACGCCATCCCCAATATGGCCGTCAAAAAATCAGATGTCGTTCGGGCTGTCATTGTCAGAACCCGCAAAGGTTTGCGCCGCGACAGTGGCATGAGCATTCGTTTTGACGATAACGCCGCCGTTATTATCAACGTAGACGGCAACCCCAAAGGCACTCGCGTCTTCGGCCCGGTAGCCCGCGAACTGCGCGACAAAAACTTTACTAAAATCGTTTCCTTAGCCCCGGAGGTACTTTAAAATGTACGGAAAAAAGGGTAAACCAACTAGCGAACTGCGGCGCTACAGAATGCACGTCAAAGCAGGCGACACCGTGCAAATAATTACTGGCAAAGAGAAAGGAAAAGTCGGAGAAATCTTAAAGACATATCCTAAAGTCAGCAAAGTAATTGTTAAAGGTGTAAACATCAGAACAAAGCACGTCAAGCCCCAGCAAGAGGGAGAGTCCGGGAAAATACTCACGTTTGAGGCTCCCATTCACAGCTCAAATGTCATGCACTATTCCGAAAAAGAAAAAATAGCTAGCCGCGTTTGCTATACATTTAGCGAAGACGGTCGGAAACTGCGACAGCTCAAAAAAACCGGAGAAATCCTCGATAATTAGTCATTAGTCATTAGTCCTCAGTCATCAGTCAACAGTCAACAGTCATCAGTCAACAGTCAACAGTCAACAGTCAACAGTCAACAGACAACTGACAACGGCCAACTAACAACTGACAACTGACAAAAACCAATTCCCTGACCAAGCCCAGGGACAGTTAACGAAACACAAAAACTATGCCGGACAAACTCAAGGTTCTTTATCAAGGAAAAATCGTTCCCACACTGATGGATCAGTTTAAATATACTAATATCCATCAGGTTCCCAAACTCGTCAAAGTCACAGTGAACCGCGGTTTGGGAGAAGCATCTCAAAACGCTAAGGCACTCGATTCGTCGATCAACGAGATCGGGATCATCACCGGGCAAAAACCAGTGGTGACGCGGGCGAAAAAAGCGATCGCAGGCTTCAAAATCCGCAAAGGAGTACCCGTCGGCGTTATGGTGACGCTGCGTGGCGATCGGATGTACGATTTTCTCGATCGGCTGATCAACCTCGCACTCCCCCGAATCCGCGACTTCCGCGGCATCAGCCCCAAAAGCTTCGACGGGCGCGGTAACTACAGCTTGGGTCTGAGAGAACAGCTAATTTTTCCAGAAATAGAATATGACCGCATCGATCAAATTCGAGGCATGGACATTTCAATTATCACCACAGCAAACACCGACGAAGAAGGACGCGCCTTGCTTAAAGAAATGGGAATGCCGTTCCGGGACAACTAAGCACTAGAGTAAGAAGCAAAAGATGGCAGCTAACGATACCATAGCAGATATGTTGACGCGCATTCGCAATTCTTGCATGGCGCGCCACCAAACAACGCAAATTCCAGCTACAAAAATGACCCGCAGCATCGCCCAAGTCCTCAAAAGTGAAGGCTTCATCGGCGAATTTGAAGAAGCAGAAGCAGAAGGGGTCAAGCGACATTTAGTGCTTTCTCTAAAGTACAAAGGTAAAACTCGCAAGCCCATTATCACGGCACTTAAGCGAGTCAGCAAACCAGGACTGCGCGTTTACTCGAACCGTAAAGAATTGCCCAGAGTGTTAGGCGGAATTGGCATAGCCATTATTTCTACCTCCAGCGGCATTATGACGGATAGAGAAGCTCGACGCCAAGGTTTGGGCGGTGAAGTGCTTTGTTATGTTTGGTAGTCATTAGTCATTAGTCATTAGTCACTGGTCGTTGGCAACAGACTCAAAAATCAATCACTAAGGACTAATAACTAAGCACTAATAATCAAGGACTAATAACTAAAAACAAAGGACAAAAAACTATGTCGCGAATTGGCAAGCGTCCGATTAGCATCCCCACGAAAGTCACCGTCACCCTAGACGGTCAAAAAGTAGCCGTCAAAGGCCCTAAAGGTGAACTTTCCCGAGTTATCCCAGCCGAAATCCTCATGGGAATTGAAGGCGAGACTTTACTCGTTACCCGCCGAGACGAATCTCGCGTCGCCAGACAACTGCACGGCTTGTGCCGCACCCTAGTCGCCAACATGGTCGAAGGTGTATCCCAAGGTTTTCAGCGGCGTCTCGAAATTATCGGCACAGGTTATCGGGCACAGGTTCAAGGACGGAACCTGATTTTAAACGTCGGTTACAGCAAGCCGGTGGAAATGCCCCCTCCAGAAGGCATCACAATGGCAGTTGAAGGCAACACCAACGTCATTGTCTCCGGCATTGACAAAGAACTCGTAGGCAATACAGCAGCCCGCATCCGCGCGGTGCGTCCGCCCGAAGTCTATAAGGGCAAAGGCATTCGCTACAGCGGCGAAGTTGTCCGGCGCAAAGCTGGTAAAACAGGCAAAACAGGTAAGAAGTAACCATGAAGCTTACTCGCAAAGAATCAGTCCAGCGCAGACACCGCCGCGTTCGGCGCAAGGTGTTCGGCACCGCCGAACGTCCCAGACTAGCGGTATTTCGATCGGATCAGCACATCTACGCTCAAGTAATCGACGACACCGCCCAGCACACTTTGGCCGCCGCGTCAACCCTCGACCCAGAATTGAAGTCTACTCTCAGTTCTGGCGGCAACTGCTCCGCGAGCGTGCAAGTCGGTCAGTTGATTGCCAAACGCTGTTCCAGCGCTGGCATAGTCAAAGTCGTATTCGATCGCGGGGGCAACCTCTATCACGGTCGTGTCAAAGCCCTCGCAGAAGCAGCTCGCGAAGCGGGGTTAGACTTCTAGAGGGGGTAATGGGTAGCGGGTAATGAGTAATTAAAAAGTAAAAAGTCAAAAGTTGAAAGTGAAAAGGCAAAATCCAGATTTCTTCTATTTTTACTTTTTACTCAAACAATTACCAATTGCCGATCGCCTTTCACCAATTACTAATTCCCACAGGACAAAACTATGGCAGAACAAAAAGAACAGCGCAACAAGAAAAAAAGCAGCAGCAACAACAAAGGGCGCGAAAAAGAATCCGAATGGCAAGAACGGGTTGTTCAGATTCGGCGCGTTACCAAAGTAGTCAAAGGTGGTAAAAAACTCAGCTTCCGCGCCATAGTCATTATCGGCAACGAACGCGGTCAAGTTGGAGTAGGAGTCGGCAAAGCTAGCGACGTAATCGGTGCCGTTAAAAAAGGCGTCGCTGACGGCAAAAAGCACCTAATTGAAGTCCCCCTCACCAAATCTAACTCCATCCCTCACCCCATCAACGGTGACGGTGGCGGAGCTAAAGTGATGATGCGGCCGGCAGCTCCCGGAACCGGGGTAATTGCAGGGGGAGCAGTGCGAACTGTTCTCGAACTAGCAGGAGTCCGCAACATCTTAGCCAAACAGCTAGGTTCTGGAAATCCCTTAAACAACGCCCGAGCCGCAGTCAATGCCCTCTCCACCCTCCGCACCTTGTCCGAAGTTGCTCAAGAGCGCGGAATTCCAGTAGAAAATCTCTACGGTTAGGACACGCGAGAATGGGAAACTGTAAGTTTTGAGTGTTAAGTGCTTGCGGTGAAAATAAAAAAATCCGCAACTTAAAACTCACGCACTCAAAACTACTGCGTACCCGCTCTCTAAATACCAATTACCAATTACCAATTACTAAAACTATGAGATTGCAAGACGCCCGACCCAAAGCAGGCTCCCAAAAGCGCCCCCGACGCTTGGGCAGAGGTATTTCTGCCGGTCAAGGCGCGAGCTCCGGCAAAGGGATGCGCGGTCAAAAATCTAGAGCCGGTAGCGGCACTAGACCCGGTTTTGAAGGAGGTCAAAATCCTCTCTACCGCCGTCTCCCCAAGTTGAAAAGCTTCCCTCTAGTGAACCGGAAAGAGTACACTACCATTAATGTAAGTAAATTAGCATCGCTGCCAGCAAACACAGAAGTTACTCTCACCTCTTTGATGCAAGCGAAAATTGTCAATACTGACAACGGGCCGCTGAAAATATTAGGAGATGGCGAACTGAATGTGCCTCTGCAAGTGCGCGCCTCGGCTTTTACCGCAGGTGCTCGCACCAAAATTGAAGCGGCAGGCGGAAGTTGCGAATTAGTTGCGTGAAGATTTGAGGTTTGAGAGTATGTCCAAATCTCAAATCCTCTCTTCTTGCTATCAGAAAATGATTTAGTCGAAAATCCCAAATCTAAAATCCAAAATCGTAACTATGGACGTTAGTAGAGAAAAAGCACCAACTGCACAAGAGACGTTCATGCAGATGGCTCAAGCTGCTGGTTTACGAGGCCGCATCCTCGTAACCCTTGGCTTACTGATTTTAGTACGCCTGGGTGTCCACTTGCCAGTCCCCGGCATCGATCGAGTCGCCTTTGCCCAAAACGTCCAAAATAGCCCTTTAATTGGCTTTTTGGATTTGTTCTCAGGAGGCGGCTTGTCAGCTTTGGGGATTTTCGCGCTGGGGATTTTGCCCTACATTAATGCTTCAATTATTGTGCAACTTCTAACGGCGGCTCTGCCAAGCTTAGAAGACTTGCAGAAAAATGAAGGGGAAGCAGGGCGGCGCAAGATTTCTCAAATTACTCGCTACGTTTCTTTGGGCTGGGCAATTCTGCAAAGTATTGGCATTGCGATTTGGGTCAGCCCTTTTGCTCAATCTCCATCGCCTTTATTCATAGCACAAACTGCTTTGGCTCTGACGGCCGGCTCAATGTTTGTAATGTGGATATCGGAAGTGGTGACGGAACGAGGTATCGGGAACGGAGCCTCGCTGCTGATTTTTATCAATATTGTGTCGGTATTGCCGCGCTCTTTGGGACAAACTTTTGAATTGGCTCAAAGTGGGGACACGCAAGTTGTCGGCCGTGTAGTCGTTCTGCTGCTGGTCTTTTTGGTGACGATTGTCGGGATTGTTTTTGTTCAGGAAGGTACTCGCCGCATTCCGATTATTTCGGCCCGCCGCCAAGTCGGCCGCAAAGTTTATCGGGAGAGCCGGAGTTATCTGCCCCTGCGCTTGAATCAAGGCGGAGTGATGCCGATTATTTTTGCATCTTCGGTGTTGATTGTGCCTTCTTTCCTCGCTCAGTCTCTCAATAACCCGTTTTTGGTTCAAGTTGCTAATGTTTTGAGTCCGAACGGGCCGGCGCCTTGGGCTTACGCGCTGTTTTATCTGACTTTGATTCTGTTCTTCAGCTATTTCTACGCTTCGTTGATTGTCAACCCCGTAGATATGTCTCAGAACTTGAAGAAAATGGGCGCCAGCATTCCTGGAATTCGTCCGGGTCAGAAAACGAGTGATTATGTGGAGAAGGTTTTGAACCGTTTGACTTTCTTGGGAGCGATTTTTCTCGGTCTGGTGGCCATTGTACCAACTGCTGTAGAAAGCGCGATCGGTGTGCAAACTTTTAGAGGTTTTGGCGCAACTTCCCTACTGATTCTAGTAGGTGTGGCGATCGAAACTGCTAAGCAAATTCAAACTTACGTCATCTCCCAGCGATATGAAGGAATGGTGAAGTAATCGCAATGCAATTTATTTTCATGGGGCCTCCAGGGGCGGGAAAGGGAACTCAGGCTCAGATATTAGGCGCTCTCTGGAAAATACCCCACATTTCTACGGGCGAAATCCTGCGCGCCTGCGTGGTGGCGAAAACGGCCTTGGGTCTAAAGGCGCAAGCCTACATGGACAGGGGTGAGTTGGTTCCCGACCAATTGCTGATGGATATCGTGCAGGAACGCTTGAATGAACCGGACGCTAATGCGGGCTGGATTCTCGACGGCTTTCCCCGCACTGTTGCCCAGGCAACTTTTTTAGACAAACTGCTGCAGGAGCTTAGCGGTGCCGAGGGGAGTACATCGAACCCAAAATGTGGTCTCAAAGCTGTTAATCTCGACGTGCCTGACGACATTTTGGTGTCTCGCCTGCTGTCGCGGGGCCGGCAGGATGACAATGAGGAGACGATCCGCCGTCGGTTGCAAGTTTATCGCGAGCAAACTGAGCCTTTGATTGATTTTTACAGCGGCCGTCAACAGTTAGTTGCGGTTGATGGCGATCGAGCAATGGAATTAGTCACCGCAGAACTGCAACAATCTCTCTCGATCGACTCTTGAACCCTCTCAATACAGCTTGTTACTCACAAGCTTTTGCTAAGATATGTTAACTAGGAGCTTTTTGTGCTATCAGGTTTTGTGAGGGTTGCTAGAGACCGGATTGAACTCGATACTAATTGCCACAACTTTACTCAAGTAAAGCTAAAGCGAGCGGTTGGTTGAGTCAAGAAGTCGATCGAGTCGCCCTAATTATTGCCCCCCGTTCCCGTTGGACTCCTACCAGTAAATAGGTTTTGAGGCTCACGCCGGGACACTCCTAGTTAATCAAATGTAGAGTTGAGGTAAATACCAAATTGTCTAAGCAAGATTTAATTGAAATGGAAGGGACAGTGACGGAATCCCTGCCCAATGCGATGTTTCGCGTTGACCTAGATAATGGGTTTAACGTGCTGGCTCACATTTCCGGCAAGATCCGCCGCAACTACATCAAAATTCTGCCTGGCGATCGCGTCAAAGTCGAATTGACTCCCTATGACTTGACCAAAGGCAGGATTACTTATCGCCTTCGGAAAAAATAGGCTTAGATAAAACTTTCTAAAAACTAATTCTAAGTTTAATTTAGAGAGAATTTGGTAAAAAGCTTCAAATTTATGCTATAATGCTACGTTTGTAGTGTTGCCGAGAAGGGCGTCAACAACCCACCGGTGTACCGGGTTAAGTCATTGTTACACCGTAAAAGTATCGCTCGCCAACACTCTGGCGCAGGCGAACTTTACCCAGCAATGGGAGTGGGTGCAAGCGGGCTCCTTCATGAAACAACCCGCACTTTATACAATTTAATCGAGGAGAGGTCTACACCTTGCCCAGCCTCTCCTCCCACCGCTCTACGGGCAGTCCCAGCGTGCCTGCTTTCCGGTAGAGCGGGGTTCTCCAGGCAGGAAGAAAGATGAAAGTTCGAGCATCTGTCAAAAAAATTTGTGAGAAATGTCGCGTCATCCGCCGTCGCGGTCGAGTGATGGTGATATGCACTAACCCGAAACACAAACAACGCCAAGGTTAGAAAAAAAGGAAGATTGGGCACTGCACGCAGGTGCATCCTAATTGAACATTGTAGCCAAACAGGAAAACTAGGGAGACAAAAAGTGTGGCACGGATTGCCGGGGTAGACCTTCCACGCGATAAGCGCGTCGAAATAGGTCTGACATACATTTACGGAATAGGCTTGTCGCGGGCCCAAAAAATTATCGCTGCAACAGGCGTAAATCCTGACACTCGCGTCAAGGATTTAACAGAGGCCGACGTGACAGCTCTGCGGGCTCATGTAGAAACCACATACCAAATCGAAGGAGACCTCCGGCGCTGGGAGTCAATGAACATCAAGCGCCTGATGGACATCGGAACTTATCGCGGTCGGCGTCACCGTTTGGGTCTGCCGGTGCGGGGACAACGAACCCGTACCAACGCCAGAACCCGTCGTGGCGTCCGCCGAACAGTTGCGGGCAAGAAAAAGGCACCTTCCAAGAAGTAACATCTTTTTGGGAAAAATACGCTGGGGGCTGCTGGCTCCTAGCGCTTCGGGACATTAGTTGAGAGAAACGTTAAAGAGACTAATATGGCGCGACCACAAACAGGCAAGAAATCTGGTGCAAAAAAGCAGAAACGGAATGTACCCAATGGGGTAGGCTACATCCAGTCTACCTTTAACAACACGATTGTAACTATTACCGACCTCAACGGCGAAGTGATATCCTGGGCATCGGCAGGTTCCAGCGGTTTTAAAGGAGCTAAGAAGGGAACTCCCTTTGCCGCTCAAACAGCAGCAGAAAGTGCTGCCCGCAGAGCCAACGACCAAGGAATGCGCCAAATAGAAGTAATGGTGAGCGGGCCAGGAGCAGGTAGAGAAACTGCAATCCGGGCGCTGCAAGGGGCGGGACTGGAAATCACCCTGATTAGAGATGTTACCCCAATTCCTCACAACGGCTGTCGCCCTCCCAAGCGGCGTAGAGTCTAAAACGATTTGAGATTTTAGATTTTAGATTTTGGATAATGGCTAACTGCTTAAAGTCAAAAACTAATGGTTCTAACTGTTGCCCCGTCCATCCAAAATCCGAAATCCGTTCAGGGGTATGCTCTGCAATCTAAAATCCAAAATCAAAAATCCAAAGTGGAAAAGGGAGGTCACTCCGTGGCGCAGTTTCAAATTGAATGTATAGAGTCTAACACTGACAAAGACCGCAGTCAGTACGGAAAATTTGTCCTGGAACCGCTCGATCGCGGTCAAGGAACAACTGTTGGGAATGCGCTTCGGCGAGTTCTGCTGTCAAATTTGGAAGGAACGGCAGTAACTTCAGTCCGAATCGCGGGCGTCAATCACGAGTTTGCCACGATCGAAGGGGTACGTGAGGATGTTCTAGAAATTCTCCTGAACATGAAAGAGGTCGTCCTCAAAACTCATTCTCAGCAGCCGCAAATCGGCAGGTTGCGGATTGAGGGGCCTGTAACAGTAACGGCCGATCGATTCGATTTGCCGTCTGAGGTGGAATTGATCGATAAATCGCAGTACATTGCAACTCTCTCCCCAGGCTCAGTTCTGGAAATGGAATTCAGAATTGAAAAAGGCATCGGATACCGAGCAGTAGACCGCAGTCGGGATGATGGGTCGGCTTTGGATTTTCTCCAAATTGACGCCATCTTTATGCCGATTCGCAGAGTCAACTACAGCGTTGAAGATGCTCGCGTAGGCGGGACGGTCGAGAAAGATCGGCTGATTATGGAAATCTGGACTGATGGCAGCGTGACTCCTCAAGAAGCTCTGAGTCAATCGGCCAACATCCTGGTAGATTTATTTGCACCTCTCAAAGACATCACCCAAGATTCTCTCAAACCAGAGTATCCAGGTGAAGCCGATCCTACTAGCCAAATTCCGATCGAAGAATTGCAGTTGTCCGTCCGGGCTTACAACTGTCTCAAGCGGGCTCAGATCAACTCAGTCGCAGACTTATTGGATTATACCCAAGAAGACTTGCTCGAGATCAAAAATTTCGGGCAGAAGTCCGCAGAAGAAGTGATTGAAGCTTTACAAAAACGCTTGGGCATTACCTTGCCACAGGAAAAATCAGCTAAAAGTTAATCAACGGGTAACGGGTAAAAAAGTTCTGAATTTTAAGTAGGTGAGTTTTTCAGTTAAAGAAATCACCGCTCAAAACTCGCGGACTATCCCGGCGCCCAATTACCAATTACCAATTACCAACTGCTATGCGTCACCGCTGTCGCGTCCCCCAACTCAACAAACCGGCTGACCAGCGCCGCGCCCTGCTGCGCTCGCTGACCACCGAATTAATCCGCCACGGTAAAATTACTACCACTCTCGCCCGCGCCAAAGCGCTGCGCCCAGAGGCGGACAGAATGATTACCCTGGCAAAAGATGGCTCCTTGGCCGCTCGCCGGCAAGCTATGGGCTTTATCTACGACAAACAGTTAGTACACGCCTTGTTTGAAGCAGCCCAAGAACGGTACGGCTCGCGCAACGGGGGCTACACCCGCGTAGTACGAACTGTCCCCCGCCAAGGAGACAATTCCGAAATGGCGATCGTTGAACTGGTTTAATTCAATTTTGGGTTGGAGATTTGTGATTTATGACTGACAATCGAAAATCCCCAATCGAAAATCCCCAATCGATACAGCGCGTTGCTCTGGTGATCCAATACCTCGGCACTAACTTTCACGGTTGGCAGCGACAGCCGAACCAGCGTACAGTACAAGAAGAAATTGAAACAGCAATATCGACTGTTCTGGAACGCCCGGTAACGCTGCACGCTGCCGGGAGAACCGATGCGGGAGTTCACGCCGCTGCTCAAGTAGCCCATTTTGATGCCTGCGGCCCAATTCCGGCTCACCGCTGGGCAAGCGTTCTCAACTCTCGACTGGCAAAAGATATTTTAATTCGAGCTTCGGCAAAGGTGGAACCTACCTGGCACGCTCGGTTCTCAGCCAGTTGGCGGCGCTATCGCTACACCCTTTATACAGATCCGACCCCTAATTTGTTTGTGCGTCCTTTTGCTTGGCACTGCTACCACGCCCCTGTGGATGAATCTTTGATTCAGACAGCATTGACACCGCTCATCGGGCGGCATCACCTGGCTGCTTTCCACCGCGCGGGGTCTGCCCGCCCCCATTCCTGGGTGGACATACAAGCGGCAGAGTGTCAGCGTTCTGGGCCTCTTATCTATATTGAGGTTCAGGCGAGTGGGTTTCTGTACGGGATGATGCGGCTGCTGGTGGGGTTGCTGGTGCAGGTGGGTCGCGGGGAAAGGCCGATCGACAATTTCACAGATATCTGGGTCAACGAACGCCGAGAAATGGTAAAATATGCCGCTCCCGCTCAAGGTTTGTGCCTGCTGCGGGTTGGCTATTGTGAATTTCCCTTTCCCCCAGAGGTCTGGTACGACACCCAGCCAAAATTAGTCATTAGTCATTAGTCATTAGTCATTAGTCATTAGTCATTAGGTAACTACTAATAAAAAACTAAGGACAACTAACAATTAAAAACTGACAACTGACAACTGACAACTGACAACTAACAACAGTTAACAGTTAATAGACAACTAACAACAAACAATGAACAAAACTTACGTCCCTACTCAAGACTCCCTAGAGCACAAGTGGTACGTGGTCGATGCCGCCGACCAGCGACTCGGCCGTCTGGCAACTGAAGTTGCCATGTACCTCCGGGGGAAACACAAACCGACTTACACTCCTTCTATGGATACCGGCGACTTCGTAATAGTCATCAATGCGGACAAAATCGCTGTTACTGGCAAAAAACGCACCCAGAAAATCTACCGCCGCCATTCTGGAAGACCGGGCGGCATGAAAACAGAAACTTTTGCCAAATTGCAAGCACGTTTGCCCGAAAGAATTGTCGAAGAAGCTATACGGGGAATGCTGCCTCACACTTCTCTGGGCCGACAACTGTTTACTAAACTCAAGGTGTACGCTGGCCCAAACCACCCGCACCAAGCTCAAAAACCAGAAGAATTAATTGTTCACACGATTCCGGGAGGAAATGAGTAATGCAAGCAACAGATACATCGGGTCGCGCTGTGTACTGGGGTACCGGCCGCCGCAAGTGTTCCGTAGCGCGGGTGCGCTTGGTTCCCGGCACTGGCATACTGACAGTCAATGGTAAAGAGGGGGATTTGTACCTGCAATTCAACCCTACTTATTTGGCTCTGGCTAAGGCCCCTCTGGAAACTTTGGGTCTGGAAAATGAGTACGACATTTTGGTAAAAGTCGAAGGCGGTGGCTTGACAGGTCAGGCTGACTCGATTCGCTTGGGTGTCGCTAGAGCTCTTTGTCAATTAGACCCGGACAACCGCAAGCCTCTGAAGACTGAGGGCTATTTGACTCGCGACCCGCGGGCAAAAGAACGGAAAAAGTACGGTTTGCGGAAAGCTCGCAAAGCTCCTCAATACTCGAAGCGGTAATCGAGGTTCGGCAGCGGATTGTGTAACGGATGTAACGGATGTAATGGAAGTTCGGCAACGGATTTTTTAACGGATGTAACGGATGTAACGGAAGTTCGGATTGACGGAAGAAGGAAGAAGGAAGAAGGAAGAAAGAAAAGGCAAAAATTATCTATCCAGATTTTATCTGCCTTTTTTTGAAGTTTATTTCCGATTCCTGATTCCTGGTTCCAATAGATATAAGGCAAAATTCCTGCTGTTGTTGGTGTACAAGTCCTGCGGCAGCTAAAATGGTTGTAAAGTCAAAAATTAGAGAGTAAAAAACAATGGCAAAAGAAGGCATTCACCCTGAGTGGTATCCCGAAGCTCAGGTTTATTGCAACGGGGAACACGTGATGACGGTTGGTTCGACTAGACCAAAGCTTCAAGTTGATGTTTGGTCGGGAAATCATCCTTTTTATACTG
The DNA here is from genome assembly GCF_036705085.1 of Microcoleus sp. B6-A1. NCBI lineage: Bacteria > Bacillati > Cyanobacteriota > Cyanophyceae > Oscillatoriales > Microcoleaceae > Microcoleus > Microcoleus sp. B6-A1. The sequence goes on along the minus strand of NZ_JAUBTU010000024.1, from coordinate 7,161 downwards.
GCACTCAGAAGATTATTGATACAGAAGGTCGTGTGGAACGCTTTATGCGGAAATACGGCATGACCGAGGTAGAAATGCCGAAGGCAGATGCTTCATCTGGACCGCTGAAAATGGAAGATCCGAAAGCAGATGCTTCTAAGGCTGCTGGTAAAGGCAAAAAGAAGAAGTAGCCGGATTGTCATTTGTCCGCAGTTTGTTGAGAGTAGTTCTTTCTACTGGCAACTTACCGCCCTAGGATTTTAGATTTTAGATTGAAGACTTGCTACGGCTGGCAGTTGAGTTCGATCGAGTGGAGTTTGATCGAGATTCTATCCCAACTGTTCTTCAAATCTAAAATCTAAAATCTAAAATCTAAAATCTAAAATCGATTGACAAAGGACAACTGACAATGGCTGAATCTTATTTGCTGGATAAATTGAAGTCGGTAGAGCAAACTTTTAATGAGTTGACTCGCCGCATGGCTGACCCGGATGTCGCTAGGGACAATCAAGAGTTTCAACGGGTAGCAAAAGCTCGATCGTCCTTGGAGGAAGTGGTCGATACTTTTGCTTTGTGGAAAACCACTCAGGAAGATTTGGTGGGCGCGCGACAGGTTCTCAAGGAAGCCGCGGGCGATCGAGATATGCAAGAAATGGCTGCGCTGGAAGTTCAGGAACTTGAGGTGAAGCTGGAGAATTTGGAAAGTCGTTTGAAGGTTTTGCTGCTCCCCCGCGACCCGAACGATGACAAGAATATTATGCTGGAAATTCGGGCGGGTACTGGCGGTGATGAGGCTAGTATTTGGGCTGGAGATTTGCTGCGACTCTATTCGCGCTACGCTCAAACTCAAGGCTGGGTGGTGAAGTTGGTGAGCGAGTCGCTGGCGGAAATGGGTGGCTTTAAAGAGGTAATTCTGGAAATTACAGGCGACAGCGTTTACAGCAAGCTGAAGTTTGAGGCGGGAGTACACCGGGTGCAGCGAGTGCCTGTGACTGAGGCGGGCGGCCGGGTGCATACTTCGACGGCGACGGTGGCTGTGATGCCGGAGGTTGATGATGTGGAGATTCACATCGATCCGAAGGATATTGAGATGAGCACGGCTCGATCGGGCGGCGCTGGCGGCCAAAACGTGAACAAGGTGGAAACTGCTGCGGATTTGTTTCACAAGCCGACGGGAATTCGGATTTTCTGTACTGAGGAGCGCAGTCAGTTGCAGAATAAGGAGCGGGCGATGCAGATTTTGCGGGCTAAGCTCTATGAGATGAAGTTGCGGGAGCAGCAGGATGAGGTGAAGTCGCGGCGTTTGGCTCAGGTTGGTACTGGTTCGCGATCGGAGAAGATTCGCACCTACAACTATAAGGACAATCGGGCTACCGACCACCGTTTGGGGGAAAATTTCTCGCTCAATAGTGTTTTGGAAGGGGATATTGAGGGGATTATTCAAACTTGCATTTCTCAGGATCAGCAGGAACGTTTGGCTGAGTTGGCTGCTTCTACTAATTGATGGAGTGATGGGGGGCTAGGCGCATTGTTTGCTCAGCCTCAGTTCCCTTGTTACGCGGGAGATATGGTTGAGTAGGGCTTCCCAAATTGCATCGGCGATGGCTACTGGATATTTGAAATGTTCGAGGTCGTATTGTACAATGACTTCTAGGGGTGCTAGGATTTGCTGGTTTCGACAACTGGCAATTGCTGCGATCGTCTCTTGTTCCCATCTGGCAAATAGTCGGTAGCTGAAAAAGGAACTGCATTTTTGTCCTTTCTTGTTCAGGTAAACGACTATTACTTGATGTTGTTTGGGGTAGACTTTCACTATGCGGTTGACCGGCATTCTCAGGGCTTCGGCTGCTTCCATTTTGGAGATTTGCCAGCATTGGGGTTTTAGCCAACCCGAGGCTGTGAGGCTTTGACGGGTGCGGCTGGGCTTGTGAGTTTTTAGATTGCGTCTCTTGGTCATTTTTACTTTCCCTGATGTCGGTCTTCGGTTTCAAAGTTCGATCGGGCTGTCCCCTTATGTTGGGTTCCTCGCTCAGAACCATTTGTTTAGCGACTCCTTGGGTCTATCAAAACTTAAGTTGTAATTATTAGTTTACTTGCAATCCTTTCCTGTGTCAAGTGTAATTATGAATTGCAAGTGGAAAATTTAGGAGTTGGGAAGTAAACTGAGTTATGTGGGATTAAGTAGTGACGGCAGTTGTGAACGCAGAAGCTAAGAAAAAATTGATCGAGATTGTCAAACTAGCTCGCGGTTCGATGAGTCAGCGGGCATTCGGCAAGCTTCTGGGCGTCTCTGCGACTGCGGTTCAGTTGTGGGAAAAAGGTCAGAGCATCCCAGATACAGAAAATTTGGCTCAGATTGCTGTGAGGGCGGGGTTTACACTTGAAGAGCTGCTCGCTCATCTGGAAGGCAAACCCATGCGTGAACCGGTAGATACTAACGATCTGCTGAAAAAAATTCAATGTATACCAATTAGTGAGTTAGCCGTGGTTGGTAGAGCCGTGATGGATAGACTCGCGGCGGCGGCTGAGTCGTCTGGGAAATATAGTTGATGTATCACTTCGTAAGTAGACTGGTAGATACGGTTGAGTAACCTTCGAGTCGTGAACATCCAAAATAGACAAAAACTTAGTGAAATTATCAAAACAGCTCGCGGGACAATGAGTCAGCGAGCCTTTGGCAAGCTTTTGGGCGTTTCTGCTACTGCTGTTCAGCTTTGGGAAAGGGGCGATACTGTTCCAGAAACGGAAAACTTGGGTAAGCTCGCAGCGAGAGCTGGTTATTCGCTGGAAGAACTTCTGAGATTTTTGGATGGGAAGCCAGTGTCAGATCCGTTAGATATTCAAGATATTGTCAAAAAAATTCAGTTTTTGCCTCTGAGTCAGGTGGCGCTAATTGGTAAAGCTGTCGCGGAGAGATTCGCTGCGTCGGCTGAGGCTGCTGGGGAATGAGTATTAGGCAGATTTATCTGTAAACTAGGAATTGTGGTTATCTGGTGGCTGATACTGTGGACGCAGAAGCTAAGAAAAAACTGAGCGAAGTTGTGAAGCTAGCGCGTGGCTCCATGAGTTTTAGCGCTTTTGGTAGGCTATTGGGAGTCTCTGGGTCTGCTGTTCAGTATTGGGAGAAAGGACAGGTGCTCCCGGATACGAAAAATTTGACTCAGATTGCGGCAAGAGCGGGCTTTACGATGGAAGAGTTAATGGCTCATCTCGAAGGCAAGCCAATGCCGGAACCTGTTAATACCAACGAGCTGCTGAAGAAAATTCAATGTATGCCACTGAGTGACTTAGCAGTGATTGTTCGAGCTGGTATGGAGCGACTGGCGGCGGCTGCTTTAGCCTCTGGGAAGTGTGGTTGAGCTGGTTGGCGTAAAGTCCGATCGCCCTTAAAAATTTCCACCACTCGTGCATATCACAAATCGAGTAATTTGTCAAGGTCAAATCTACTTTGTTACGGAGTGCGATCGCCCTTATCGACTGACGCACTCCGACAAAGAAACCTGGTTTTTTACCGAATCTGCGGGATACAACGCGTCTTATCGTAAAAAACCCGGTTTCTGGGCCCCTATGCGATCGCCCTTATGAAAAAACCACTCGCCCTATCCCTGACTCAATATGTCTAAAAACTCTTGGACAATGCGATCGGGTTCTTCGCAGCATCTGTTAGCGTCGCAATAGTGGATGATGCTGATACCGTGAGATGCAAACAGTCGATCGCGCGTTTCATCTTTTTGTGTGTCGGGATGCGATATTTCCAGAATACCCCATTTGCCTTGGTGGAATATGAGGAAATCTGGTTCTTGGTTTTGTCGGCCTGCGGGTGTTGTGAGGCGGGCTTTGGAGTTGGGGAAGAATAGGGTGTTTGTGCGATCGAGCGCTTCGGCTATTTTTACTTGTTCTTCGCAGTGAAAGCGCAAATCATTCCAGTGATAAATCCTTGATTTTATGCTAGATAAAATTCCCTGGTTGTGCGCGTCTTCAGCCTTGATAATTTCATCTGATACTGTATTATAATCAGCTAAGATTGCACCGTGTAAATCTGCTGACGAATCAGATTCACTTAAGTTTGCAAATGATAGTCTGGCTCCAGTTAAATTAGCACCGCTGAGATTAACTCCGATAACTTGAGTTCGATGTAATGTCACTTGATGTCGCCGCAAGTATCGCTTAAAAACAGAGCGTAAATTATTTTTTTTTACCTTTTCATCAAAAGCCTCTGAGAGTTGTTTCCAGAGTTTAGCCGCCAGCGCTTTTATGTATTCATCATTATATTGAGATAGTTGAGAAATTTCCTCATAGGAATGTCTGCCTTCCCAGCATTGTCTGAAGATGAGCTCTTGCACGTCGTTTAAGCCTTCGCCATCGAGGAGAGTTTCTGCGATCGCGATTGCTTCATCAACGGTCATGGCTTAAGTTTCCTTAAAGTATATATTTGGTAAAGTTTTGACAATAGGAGGCGATGTTTTAGCAATTAAGGCTGATGTTCATTCAACCAATTGGTTAAATCTGAGGCTTCGGAAAAGTCCAAAAGCGCTTCTCCTAAATCCTCTAATTCTTCTACGGATAAAGTCTGAATTTGCTCGCGGGTTTCAGGGGCGATCGCACCGATGCGTCGAGTCAACTGGCGAGTGAGGAACGACAGCGCCTCATCTTTCCTTCCTTCAAGGAGGCCTAGTTGTCTTCCTTCAAGGAGGCCATCTTCGCGAATTTCTTGGTAAATCACAGAACCGCGCATAGTTTCTTTCCTAAATAGTTGTCTGATTAAGTTTTTTTCAAATCTCAAACCTGCGAGCACTTGGGTGCAAGCGAGTAAATCCGCTTGTTGAGTAGGTTCTTCTATTGTAGCAATCTGAGTAGCGATTTGCTCTAACAAAGTTCGCGGCGAGTTGGTTTGGGATAGTGTCGCGAGTGGGAGTAAGCCGGGGACGGACAGCAGTGAAGCGGGGTCTTGCTCCCAGAGGCGAATAACTCGATATCCGTGTCGGGTGTTCACGTCTGTGTACTCGGATACAAAAACTTGTTCTGAGGCTGTTTGCTGCAAAAAGATTACTACTTGATTGATGGAACAGGAGTATTGCCGTTTCAGCCTGACGTAGTAGTCTAGCATTCTGAAGGCGATCGGCGGGTCGGAGTAGGGTCGGGTTTCAAATTCCAGATGTAGGATTTGGTTATCCGTTTGCAGGAAAACGAGGGAATCGGCTCGGATGGGTTCTTGAATTAGTTCGGTTTTGAGTACCTGAACAGTGGTGGGCTCGTCTATTGGTAGTAGCCAGTGGACGAAGGCGGCGGGGAATTTTTCGGCTAGATATTTGCAGGTGTTGTCGTAGGCCAAGGAAGTTGGGTTGTGAGGGTTGATTAGAAGAGTTTAACTCTAGCGGCATCTACCTGAGAATAGATTTTAGGGCGATTTGGGGAAAGTCCTTACTTTTTATCACTTTTTGTCACTTTTTCTCACTGACACAGATCGGGTCGTATTGGTAAGCTGATTTGAATAAAGAACACTCGACAAAAAGAATATAAGGAGAAAGATTGTGGAACAGTGGATTAACTTCGAGCAATCTTTTAACCAGCGTTTAAATAGCCAAGATTTAGACGAACAACAGACTAAAGCTAGAAACACCAAGCTTGAAGGTCATGCTTTAGTTAGAGGCGTTGCAGGTTCTGGCAAGTCATTAGTGTTGCGGAATCGTATTGAAAAACTAATCGAGGCAGGATATAACGATATTTTGGTATTGTGCTACAACCGCTTCATGAATGGATGGATTGATTCAATAATAAAAGAAAAAGGCTTGAGTTTAAAAGTAGAGAGTCGAACTTTTCATAGTTGGGCTTATCGCATTGGATACGATTACAATTGGGATGAAATTCCTGAAAAGCGGCAGCAAATTATTGATCTAGTTAAAACATATTATAATGCTAACCCCAAAAAGCGTTATAAAGCAATTCTAATTGATGAAGCTCAAGATTTTTATGATGAATGGTTTATGGCGATGTTATCTGCTGTAGATCCCGACACAAACTCTATCTTTTTTGTCTATGATAACACTCAGTCAGTTTACGGTCAGCCACATCGAAGAAAGCGAGAGTGGACTTGGAAGAGTCTTGGATTTGATATTCCTCCACGTCGTTCGCAAATATTTGATATAAACTATAGAAACGCGCCAGAAATTATAGAATTAGCTTGGCAGTTTATATGTCCTTATTTAGCTAGTGCTAATATGAAGACAAGTAAACGTTCAGGTTCTAATATCGGTAGTATTGTCGAACCACTCAAAAAGTCTTCTCGCAGTTCATCTATTAAGCCAATGCTTGTAAAAAGTGATATGTCTCCAGATAATATAGCTAAACAGGTTAAACTGGCATTGAGCAGTCATCCAGTATCTTCAATCGGAGTTTTATTGCATCCACAAGAGTCAAGATTCTTTAAATCAGAAATTAGTAGATGCCTGGGAGAATTGGGTGTTCCCCATCACGCTCCAATGGGTTCTCCAGACCGAGGTAATAACCTTGTAAACCGACCTTTGGTAATAGTCGATTCTTGGAATGCGCTGAAAGGAGTTGAGTTTGATGCCGTTATTATTGCTGGCGTTGACCAAGTGGAAGAATTATCAGATCCCGATAAAAATTTTCAAAAAAAAGCAGGACTTTATACAGCAATAACAAGAGCAAGAGATCACGTAGTTATGTTATACCAAGATGAAACTCAAGTTGTGCAGCAACTTCAAAACATTTTGACAGCACCGGATGTTTTGGAGAGTGACTCAAATGCAAATGCTCAGGCTGCTTAGTGTGCAACATTAAGTCCTAGGATAGTAGGACATTTCTTAAGTTCATCTGATAACTTTTAGCTCCGCGATCGCTTCATTAACTGTACCTCGAAACACCTTGCCAGATTGATAGTCTTGTTTTCCTTGTGCAATATTAGCAGCAATTTCGGTGCGACGGCGATCGCTAAGCCTCCGGTGCATGATGACAAGTAAAGCAGTTTGTTCGTCTATAGACAATGTTTCGATCTCGTCTAAAATACGGTCAAATGTTGAGGTTTGCATAGTAAAGAGTATATTGACCAAAAGCTTGCTCTAAATCTGCAATTCTAGACTCTCTGATAACCCACATTCCGCACCCCCAACTGGCACATACGCGGATTGAGGGGGTAAAAGTGAATCATCCGAGACAAAGCGT